>JBBALS010000048.1:0-9876 GCA_040402915.1 Flavobacteriales bacterium | reverse complement strand
ATTATCATGCGCGCGATTCGATGCGGTTCGACTTGAAAGCCAAAAAAATATTTCTATACGGAGCTGCAGATGTTAAATACGATAAGATTCATCTAACAGCAGATTACATTGAAATTAACTGGGGGAATAATGTAGTTCATGCTGAAGGAAGGCCCGATTCTACTGGTCAAATTGTAGGTTATCCGGTTTTTGATGAAGGAAGTCAAACCTTTAATGCCGACCGGATGGATTATAACTTCAAAACCAAAAAAGGAAGGTTAACAGGTATTTTTACTCAACAAGGTGATGGTTATTTACATGGCAGTCAGGTGAAGAAAAACGAGAATGACGAGCTATTCGTGAAGAATGGAAAATATACCACCTGCAATCTACCCGATCATCCGCATTTTTATATCAATGCCAGTAAAATTAAAGTAATCCCCAATAATAAGATTGTTTCCGGGCCTGCAAATCTGTGGATAGAAGATGTTCCAACTCCTTTGGCCGTTCCTTTTGGAATTTTTCCGAATAGCACAAAACGAAAATCGGGTATTATTTTTCCAACGTATGGAGAATCTCCGGGGTTAGGATTTTTCCTTCAAGAAGGTGGATATTATTTTGGGATCAACGATTATGTAGATGCATCTATTCGGGGAAATATTTATTCAAGAGGATCTTGGGGTCTGAGTGCCGGAACATCCTACAATTATCGCTACCATTTTAATGGGAACTTGGATATGCGTTTTTCTAAAATTCTGCAAGGCGATCCTGAACTATTGGGTTCTTCGGTAAATAAAGATTTCTTTATCACTTGGAAACACAATCAAGACCCGAAAGCTAGACCCAATTCCAGATTTTCTGCATCGGTGCAAGCGGGTTCGAGTAATTACAATAAGCTCAATTCATTTAACGCAAATAACATTGTAGCCAATACTTTTCAATCGAGTATTTCGTATGCTAAAACATTTGCTAATACGCCATTTAATATGGTGGTAAGTGCGGGTCATAGTCAAAATACAGCAACGCGTATTGTTACACTTTCTGCTCCCGAACTGCAAGTGAATATGAACCGATTCTATCCCTTAAAACGCAAAAATCCAATTGGAAACCAGCGTTGGTATGAGAAAATGGGAATTACGTACACGCTTCAAAGCCGCAATACCATTACACAGGCCGATTCCTTGTTTGGTCGCCCGGGCTGGACACAAAAGTTCAACAACGGGGTTCAACATCAGATTCCCATTTCCACATCGATTCAATTCCTCAAATTTTTTACATTTTCGCCGGGTGTTAATTATACCGAACGTTGGTACTTTAATTCTATCGAAAAACGCTATGACGAATCAACCGGAGCTATTGTAACAGATACCATTCGGGGGTTTAAATCGACTCGAGAGTACAATGCAAACGCTAGCATCAGTTCGCGTTTGTATGGGTTTTTAAAGTTGGGTAAAAGTACCATTCGTAATGTAATGACGCCTCAAGTTAACTTCCGATACCAACCCGATTTTAGTACACGCCAATTTGTTGCTACGGGCATCACAACGGGTGAATATTATTCTCCTTACGAACAAGGAATTTATGGGCAACCAACGGTGGGTAAACAGGGAACTGTAGGCTTGAGTTTGAATAATAATTTAGAAGCCAAGGTGCGATCACGAAAGGATACAACCGGCACAGGATTAAAGAAAATAGTATTGTTGGACGCTTTCAATTTTGCAACCTCATATAATTTAGCTGCGGACTCGCTCAATTGGCAAAATCTATCTGTAAATGCCCGAACCAAGCTCTTTAAAAAACTGGATCTTGTCTATAGCAGCACCTTCGATTTTTATGCCTTCGACACAACGCTAAAAACACGAATCAATGTGTTTGAATATGATAAAACGGGACATTTATTTCGGGCAATTAATACGAATTTTGCCTTAACAACGAACATCGCTTCTGGTAAAAAAGAAACACTGAATTCCCAAACAGGCAGCCCAGAGGAGCGCATGGATTTATCTCGTAATTCCAATAGTTATGTCGATTTTACGATTCCATGGTCTATTAATGCAAGCTTTATTTTAAGTAAGACACTTGTTGGAACGAAGGTTCAAAATAATCAGGTTTTGAATTTTAGTGGAGATCTAAATTTAACGCCCAAATGGAAAATTGGATTTAGTTCTGGATACGATTTTTCACAGAAAACAATTTCCCTAACTACCATCGATATATTCCGTGATTTGCATTGTTGGGAAATGCGCTTTAACTGGATTCCATTCGGATTTCGCCAAAGTTATAATTTCACCATCAACGTGAAATCGTCGATGTTGCAAGATTTAAAAGTGAACCGTCGACGTCAGTGGTTCGATTTACAGAATCAGTAATTTCTGCTTACTTGGATTTATTATTTTGTCGTTGCAACTTGATTTTTCGGAATTGAATCCATTCAAACAAAACGCTCATCATCAATAAAAAAACAGGAATGCAAATCAACCAAGAAATTGATTGTAGGTAGATTGTACCTGTTTGCCCAAATGCAATAGTACCCCAACTTGCTAAAAGAAATAAAGCGAGCGGGAAACTTCTGTAAAAGAGATAAACTCTTCGAACACTTATCCAAGATTCCAAATCCCCTTTTACAATTTTCTTGTTTAGTCCTGGTGTAACATATTCTAAATAAGCAATATAAGTGTTATATAGCAGGTAAAACACCATGAATGGCGGAAATAAAATTACTGCGCCAAGCAGCCCGATAACACTCAGAATAAAGAAACCTGCAATTAGAAAAATTGACCCAATGAATAAGCGAAAGAAACGGAAGATAGCAAATGAAAAACCCTGTAATTTATCTTCACCAGGATAGTGTTTTTCAATCAATGATTCGTACCACTTCCCAATTAAAATACTTGGTGAAAATTTCCATGAGAACGAACGTTTCTGATTGTTTTTTCTTTTTCCAATAATTAATTCTAATAATAAAATAACATTGTCGAGTTCCTTTATTA
Organism: Flavobacteriales bacterium; assembly: GCA_040402915.1. Classification (GTDB taxonomy): domain Bacteria; phylum Bacteroidota; class Bacteroidia; order M30B66; family M30B66; genus CALQRR01. The sequence continues at coordinate 6,907 of JBBALS010000048.1, read as the reverse complement.
TTGCAAGATCTTTGATTTTTGGTTGAGGAGCAGGGCGCTTATAAGTTCTTCTTACAATGGTAGGTTCTCTTCTTATTGGCTCGGGCGAATTGATTACCGATTCTGATTTGCTTAAAAGCCATTCGCTTGCTTGACGAACCGCAATAAATTTTCGGGAAGCTTCCTCCTGCTTTTCTAGCTCACGCTGAAGATCGGGATGGTAGATTTTCGCCATGCGCCTGAAAGCTTTCCGAACATCTTCATGACTCAGGGGTATTTGCAATTCAAGTATGGCGATTGCTTCGCGATTAGTCATAGATTAAATAACTCGTTTGTTTGACATACTTGTATTCGGCAATGCAATTTCTTGCTGCAAATTTACATTACCTTTCGGCATTCTAAATTATTCATGAAACTATCACCTGCTATTACAGTTGCCGAATTGGCTAAATTAATAAATGCCCGCTTTTCGGGAAGTCCTGATCATCTTGTATCGGGAATAAATGAAATTCATAAAGTCGAATCCGGCGATCTTTCTTTTGTAGATCATCCAAAATATTACGACAAATGTCTGAATTCGGAGGCAACCACCATACTCATTAACAAAGAAGTTGATTGCCCCAAAGGGAAAGCCCTTATTTTTAGTGATGATCCATTTCGTGATTACAATTTTTTAGTAGATCATTTTCGTCCATTCCAGCCGGCCAATGCCATGGTCAATACAACATCAAATATTGGCAAAGGAACCATTATTCAACCCGGAGCTTTCGTCGGAAATCATGTGGTGATTGGGAAAGATTGCATCATTCATCCGAATGTGGTTATTTACGACCATTGTGTGATTGGAGACCGCGTTGTAATTCATGCAGGAACGATCATTGGAGCCGATGCATTTTATTTTAAACGTCGTCCCGAAGGATACGATAAAATGAAAAGTTGTGGTCGAGTTGTGATAGCCGACGATGTTGAAATTGGCGCTGGTTGTACTATCGATAAAGGTGTTACAGGCGACACAGTAATTGGGAAAGGAACCAAATTCGATAATCAAATTCATATTGGACACGATACCGTAATTGGTGAAAACTGTTTGTTTGCGGCTCAAGTTGGCGTTGCAGGTGTGGCAACCATCGAAAACAATGTGATTATTTGGGGACAAGTGGGCGTTTCGAAAGACTTAACCATTGGAGAAGGAGCCATTGTTCTCGCTAAAAGTGGGGTTGGAAAAACACTGAAAGGGAACACCACGTATTTTGGAATTCCAGTTTCGGAAGCCCGAGAAAAAATGCGTGATTTAGCAAACATTAAACGAATTCCGGACATTTTGGACACCGTTTACAAACGCGATAAAAAGTGAAATTCGCTTCATTAATCTGGCGTTATAAATTATCAAATTGAATACAGTCCATTCAAATACAAACGATCAACACTACCGGCAGCAGTTGTATGCACTTCTGCAAGTAACTCGTGCGATAAATAATAATTTCCCTTCCTCCGATTTATTTAGCATATTCGAGTATATCTTAAGTAGGCAATTAGGATTTAGCAAGTTTGCGTATTGTAGTTTTGATGAGATTTGGAAATGGCCTGTGTCTTTTGGGGCTACTCACGAAACCTTGAGTATTCATCCGGAGATTGATTTGTTTCCATTTCTCGACATGACTTTCTTGTCGGAACAGGATAATCCTCAACTCCAAAATTTCGATATTGTCATTCCGATTCATCATAAAAATAGAGCCTTGGCATATTTGCTCGTTGGTGAACTCGACGTTGAATTGATGAAACGTGAACGGAAGTTCGATTTGGAGTTCATTCAAACAATCAGCAATGTGATTGCGGTTGCAATCGAGAATAAGCGATTGTTCAAGGAAAATGTACAACAGGAGATTTTTAAACGAGAGTTAAATATGGCGCGCGAAGTTCAATCGATGTTGATTCCATCTTCCTTGCCCAATGATGAATGTGTAGACTTTGCAGCATTTTATCAGCCACACCGACAAGTTGGAGGCGATTATTATGATTACATCAGACTCAATGATGACGAGATGATCTTTTGCGTGGCTGATGTTTCCGGGAAAGGTATTTCGGCGGCAATTCTGATGGCAAATTTCCAGGCGTATTTACGAGCCATGGTGCAGCATGAGTCTGACTTGAAGAAATTAGTGATTGGACTTAACGACAGAGTGGTTCAAAGCGCGAAAGGAGAGAAATTTATCACGCTATTTATTGCGCGATACAATTCAAAAACACGCGAATTAATTTATGTAAACGCGGGACATAATCCCCCCATATTAAAAACGCCAGAGGATATAGAAATTCTCACACTGGGCACAACAGGTTTGGGGATGCTAGAAAAACTTTTCCGTTTAGAATCGGGGGAATTAATTATTCCAAGTGGCTCTGTTTTGGTTTGTTATACCGATGGATTGGTAGAGCAAGAAGACGATTCCGGAACCGATTTCGGTATGGAACACTTAACGGAACTGATCGAACAAAATTCGAAGAAAACATCCGAACAAATCAATGCTTTGCTGTTACAAAATCTTGTAAGTTACAAAGGGAATCAACCCTATGTTGATGATATCGCTTTGTTGACCTGTCGTTTTCACTAGACTAAAATATTCTAGGAAATTTCACCGAAATAGAGATTTCCAATTAAAGCGCTATGTTTTTTTGAGTTGGACTAGGTTCATCTTTCTGATTATGATAAACATCTAAGGCAACCAGTATGGCAATCATTGACCAAAATGGAGCTGATGCCTTGTCTTGGTCAAGAAAATTATTGAGAAATCCATGGAAGTAATAGGTGAATAATCCAATTAAAATTCCAATCGAAAGAAATTTAATTTCCTGCGATTTCGCATGGATATATATCCGACGTCCTGTTCGAATGGTTAAAGCAATTAACACTACAAATATGAATGCTCCAATGAATCCAGTTTCAGCTAAAGGACTTAAATACTCACTATGCGCGTTTCCTAATGATCCGGAATTTGTGCTCACATAGGTTTGTTCGTATGAACGTTGATAAGGAGCATATTGGAACCGATATGTCCCGGGCCCAAATCCAACCAAGGGTTTATCTTTAAACATACGAATAGCTGAATTCCAACGATTGATTCGCTCTAAGTTCGAAGCGTCATTTTTAATGTTAGAAACTGATTTAAGATGTTTAGAAATGTCCTTCGAAGAACTTTGTTTGTTGCTTGCTATTTTTTCTGAAATTGGATCTTTATAGATGAATAATATTGAAGTAATTACAATAATTCCCAATACGATTATCCGCCAATTAATTTTTAAAAGGAAAATAAGGTAAACGCCATAAGACAAAACGATACTAAGCCAAGCGGCTCGTGTGAATGATAAAATAATTCCTATAAAGATAACCGAGAAAAATAGGAGGGACGCTAGTCGTGTTTGGGAATTGTATGATTTATCGAATGCAAACACAAACATAATAGGCAGCATCATGGCAATAACAGCCCCATAAATTGTATGGTCTTTAAAGAATGGTTGCATTACCCAGTACAAAGCATCTTTTTCAATGTTGTAGTGAAAGAATTGAAAAATAGAGTAGATGATGACGATGCTTAAAGGGATGGTAAAAATCCAAATCCAAAAACGGATGTTCTCTTTTTTTCTAAAAATTTGTGTTGCAACGAAATAGAATGAAATGACAAACCATAATCGCGCAATTGTATACTTTAAAGATACCAGAGGCATCGAGCTAGTGAACGATGTAAATGTCATCCACAAGAGCATGCATATTATTGTAATTGTTATAGGATGTTTGACAATTCTCCAATCAAATCCACCTTCGTATAACAATCGAAAAATAAAAACCAACATTACTCCAAAAAGCAACGGTTCGGTGGGAAGTGTTAGTGCTGCAAATTCCGAAAATTCGACAGTGAGTGAAAATGGGGTAAAAAATAAAATGAAATAAACCAGCTTGTCGAGGGCAACTAAAACAGAAAAAAGGATTAGAACAATAACAGGGAGCATGGGTAATAGAAATACCTCATTTGTTAACAGCCAGCAGTTTAGTGCTATAAAAACCAACATAATCCCATAAAAAAAGGACGTAGGTCGAAAATCAAATAAACGGGATAATCGATTAATCAAAACGTGTTCGGATTCGCTGAATATTCTCAATAATAATAACTAACAATATTCCAAGAAGAAACGTAGATGCTGAAGATATTAAAACAATTAGCCAGCGTATGGGGTATGTTTTCTTTTCAGCAACTCGAGCAGAATTGACAATAAATTTATGCGGAATTTTCTCCGTTGCATCTACTTTCGCTTCCTCAAATTTCTTTTTCAATCTACTCAGAGCTTCACGATCGTAATCCATATCCTTAGAAATGGAAGAATATAAACCACCATATTTCGCAAGAATGGCCATCTTGCCATCAATAATATTTGTTGCAGATTGATTTCCAGCTAATAAAGCTTTTCCATAAGCTTCACTAAGTCGCTCCACCTGCGAACCATAATCAAGAACTCCCAGAGAACGAAGTCTATTCAAAGTGTCTTCGCGGGCTTGAATATACTTTGTGAAATCGAAGAATTCTCTTTCAACAATTGCAAGACCTTGAGCAGCACGATCATGCTGCATTCGGGTTTTTACAGAATCAAGAAGCGTAGCAATATCATTGGCCATATCTGCTGCCAAGTTTGGATCTTCATCCAAAACATCTACTCGAATTGATAAATATTCTGTTCTATTAAAGGAAATGTTTTCTTCAAATTTCTTATTGAGTTCTGTTATCGGATAACGTCCATCAATATTAATACGATAATGTTCCATTAAATTGTACTTCGAAATAATCTTCTCCCTGATCTCATCGGAGTTTAATATCTGAAGCATTTGTTCTACTTGCTCTTCTTCTCCAAATTGAAGGATGTTTTCTTTCTCAAAATTATTTTCACTTAATAATGATTTTGAAATCGAACTATTGGTTGTAGGGAACATGGTAACCGACGATTTATATCTCGGCTTAATGAAAAACTCGGACGAAAATATAATCGAAGCAACTAAAGCGGTTAACGTTACAATCAAGATTGGCTTCCTTTTCTTCCAAAGAAAAATCAACATGTTTGTTGATTGAAATAAACTAACGGGTTGATTAGAATCCATGGTATAAAAAATCGAGTTTTATAGAATAAAGGCAAAAGTAATATTTTAGATGAACTGCGCTTTAACCATATTTAAGTATTCTGAATATAGACTTGATGTGAAGCAACCCAATAGCAAACGCAAAAATTATGGAAGCCGCAGAAAATAAAATTAGCCCCAAAAACCAATTCATAATTATTAGTTTGCTAATGTATGCAAGCAAAATTACCATCGGAATGAAAATGAATAATTGCGTAAGAAGACGAACATTGGTTTTAAATTTGAATATGCGCTGAGCCAAATAAACCTGAAGTAATGCTGTGATACATTGTGTAATTAAACTAGATAGCGCGGCTCCTTCTGCCATAAATTTGGGAATGAAAACAGCATTCAATATTAAATTGAAAACCATACCAGATCCAGCCATCATATTAAGTTGGAATAAATTACCATTTGCAGTGAGTAATGTTCCAAAAATGTACGATACAGAAGTTGCCATGAAACAGCCCATTAATAAGGAAAATACCTGAGCCGACTCGTACACATGTTCCTTGTATAGTAAGGCCATCATATCAACATTATAAAACACACAAGCAACGGTTATAACAATTGCAGGTGTTAGTAAAATGGTAAATGCAAGTTTTACTAATTGTTCAACAGATTCTTTATGACGAAGCATTCGCGCAAACATGGGTAAAAGCAAGCCGGCAAAAAGGAAAGAAATCATATTAGCCGAATCCAGCAATCGATACGCTGAGGCGTAAATGCCACTTTGAGTTGCACCATTGGGTAAAATTCTTTCCAACATAACGGTATCAACCCGATTGTAAAAGGTCATCAACAATACCAATATGGCAAAGGGAAAACTCTTCTTCAAAATAAGTATAAAGAACGCCTTGTTCCATGTTAGTCGCTTAAAAGGCGCTTTTCTAAATACAATGAAGAAGGTTATTATGGTGGTTAATATATATGAAAAAGTTTGTGTGTAGATAAACCATTCAATTTGAAATGGACCCTCAAAAACATGTCCCCAAAGCAACAAACTGCAAAACAAAATCATGAGACTTCGGTCGAGCACCGAAATAATACTATCTGTTTTAAATAGATGAAGCCCAGCAAGGTTCGAGCGCATGTACAAAATCATAAATGCCAAAAACTGGTTGAAACCCATCAAGGCAAGCAGCCCAAGTTGAAAGCTAGAATAACCGATTAAGGCTCCCGCAAGCATAGTAACAACCATGAAAACTACGCCAAGCATAAATTTCAAAACGAGAATACTTGAAAAATGCTTGTTTATGAGGTGATTATTTTGTGCTATATTTTTGTTGTTGAAATTGGTAATACCAAAATCGAGGAGGATATTTAATAAAAATGAAAAATTAAATATCGCGAAATACATTCCATAGTCTTCCGTGCCAACAGCTTGCTGTACAGCTCTATCAATGCCTAAAATCCAAAAAGGTTTTATGCAAAGATTTAGTAATAAAAGGAGTGCTAAGTTCTGAATGAATTTTTTTTGCATTTGGGGGACTTATCGTAGGCGATCGGCCGAACGAATTAAATTATCATCCTTACGAATGGCTTTGTTTGCAAGGAACAAAAAAACAATACTTATTGCCGGCAGAAGTAAACCGCCTCCAAAAGTTTCTTTTACATGAGGATCTGTTATTTGTTCTATCGATTTATTTACAATGCCCACCAACAGCAATAACATGGCAGTATTTGCCATCATTGCAGATACCGCAAGTCGCATTTGGACCTGTCTTTTCTTGTATAGAAATAAAATAATGATTGGGAAGAGGGTGAGTA
>JBBALS010000047.1:0-9880 GCA_040402915.1 Flavobacteriales bacterium | reverse complement strand
GAAGATAACTTAGTGCTAACTACAGTTCCACAGACTTTAATAATCTCATTCTGGCTCTGAAATAATTTAGCTTGAACTGTATTGAAATGTTTCTTTGGAAGCGATGTCGGATCGATTGGCTTTTCGTCGTTTTGATCCTTAATTTTCATCCAAGGTTTAGCCGAATTCATGGCTTCAACAATCGATTCGATCGAGTCGGGGAGGGCAGGGAAAAAATCGCGTCCGGTTAACTTTTCCAAACTATCAATGCTAACAGCATAATGCTCCGTTGGATATTCACATTTCTTATTTGGCATGATGAAAGCGACTGCTTGTTGGTTGCTTAAATCTAAGGCCATTTTATAGTAATAAACGGGAATCGCAACCTTGTTTAAACCTCGATCAATTCGAGGTAAATTGTCTCTCAACAAAGGACCCGTAACAATATATAAAGCCACATTGTTTTCTTGGACATAAGCACGCACTAAATCTTCGAGTTTAGCCCAACTATTTCGATTAAAATCGGCAATCTGTGGCGACATGTTAGAATAGTAAAAACTCTCAGATAAGGCTTTACTAGACCATCTAAAATCGGCTGAGGGAGCTAGATGACCTCGGTCAAAACCAAATCCATCATATTTAATTGACCCATCCGATAAGGTATCTTTTAGAAAATAATCCGCATCCACAGCCGAACCCGTTTTTACCAATGGATCTGGTCTGAAATCATTGCTTCTGCCTACCATTCCACTTACAACGTCGGGTAAAATAATATGCGCCACCCAAGTGGCTTGTTCCATTTTATCATTATACACCAGCGACATAGCTTCATGTGTAATGATTTCTTCCCCAGGGAAAATTTGGGGGATCCCTATTTTTGCCAGGTCTAAACGCAATTGCTGAAGTTTCAATTCTTCTAACTCGCGCAAAATAGCTTCGCGATCGTTTTGAAGTGATTTGAGTATTTCTTCAGTTTTTGTTATACGATTTGGAATGGATTCCTGCCCAAAAATTCTCGATGTTGTTAGTATGAAAAAGCAACAGAGAATAACTAAACGCATGATAAAATAAGGTGTAATTTTTGGGGTACCAATAGGAGAAATATTAATTCTTTCCAATGGCATCTATACAATGCACTAGCGTCCATTATAGGTATAAATCTCTAATCGAGCTGAACATTCGCCTTCCGAAAAAGAACACACATACTCCTGCAATTTTTCGTAAACACGCTTTTCGCTATACGGAGATACCTTCAATGCATTAAAAGACCAATAGGTAGTTTCCAAATAAGGTTCTCCCATTGGTGGACGATACACATAACGTTTTACTCCATCGGGTAAAAGATCAACTAATTCTTCGGTTACATAGATTTTTGCGTAAAGCGATTTCCCAGAATATGCGTTGAAACATTGCATTCTGTCATATAATCCAGCAAAACTTAATAATGGAATGATTGCAAAAACAGCAATTGCAGCTGATTGATAATAGAATTTTGGATTCCAAAACACCAATTTCAGATCGAACTCGCTCTTGTAAAATAAAACATATGTAAAGGCAGCGCTTACAATATTATAAGGCAAACTCGCATGATTCCAATCGTTTGCCATTGGGCTCAATGAATAAAATAGAAATAGGCTAATAACGATAGCGACAATAACAGCGATGTTTCGTGTTTTTGGGAAGAGTAATCCAATTCCTGAGAATAGATTTAACAAAGCAAATACGTATCCTCCCTCTAAAACGCTTGCTTCCATTTTCATCGGAAGTAATGTAGCAATGGGTGATATCAACCAAGGAAAGACAGATTGTTGAAAAACAGCATTGAATTCCTGAATTCCTGTCATGATGAAAAACACAATCACAAGTGCTCTGAATGTATTTAATATGCCGTCAGTGAATTTTGGGAAGAAAAATAATGCATTAACCATCAAAAAAAACTGTACGTTATATGGTTGCCAGCGCATTTGATCGCCTAGCATAAGAAACGCAAATAAGGCAATGAGGGCTATTTTGGTGTTCTTGTTTTCAATATACAGTATTTGATAGATCGTAAGAATTATCAAAACGCAATAAAAAATATAATCAACAGGAGATGGCAAAGGCGGTATAAAATCCAAAACCGGTACCATTGGGAAATTTCGATCTGTCATCCAAACTTTATTGGATAGCAACCAGGTTGCAAGCATGGCAGTTAAAAGGAATCTAAATGCCCACTGAACTCGAGTCAAATTACTTTCTAACATTGGTAATATTTATGTTACAAAAATAAGAATCTAATTAACAAATTCTTAATAATTGCATGTTTTTATAAATTGATTAAAATGAGAAACAAAACAGCAATGTACACCTTATATTTGATGCGTGAAGATTTTACTAATTGCTGCAACATCAGGCGAAATACAACCTTTTGTTAATCATTTTAAAGTTCCTTTGAACTCGGTTTCTACAATTGGTCAATTTCAAATTTTGACAATTGTATCAGGAGCAGGTATGGTTGCAACAGCCTACTCGATGGGCATTGCACTCAGGAATTTTCAACCCGAATTTATTCTAAATGTTGGAATAGCTGGAGCAATTGATCGTAGTATTGAATTGGGATCGCTTGTTAATGTGGTTCAAGATTATTTACATCGTTTCGGAGCTGAAGATAATAATCAGTTTATTTCTGCCTCTAAAATCGGAATTTTAAACCCAAAGGTTGAGTATCTTCAGTCATCACCAATGAAAATCGAAAGAAATGAACTACTCAATTCATTCGAACTTCTTCAAAAAGTGAATGGAATTACGGTCCAAACTGTACATGGGAATGCATCATCCATAAAGAAACTTAAACTACAACATCCAGAAGCTCAAACAGAATCGATGGAAGGGGCGGCTGTTTTTTATGCTGGTTTTATGGAACAAATCCCTGTCATTCAATTGCGAAGTATTTCCAATTATGTAGAACCCCGAAACCGCGCTAGCTGGAAAATTCCAGAAGCGATAAACGTATTAAACGATTTTTTAATCAATCAATTTATCAAGGCATAACCTAGTATCCAATGAACATTCGTATTAATTATATTTCTTTCATCAGTGTATTTTTCTTTGCGTTTTACGTTTTCGATACTTCCGCGCAAAATTCGTTTTCCTCTCCCGGAAAAATTCTTGCTCAACTCGAAAAGCTTCAATCGCAGGGAAAAGTTCTATATATCGCTGCTCATCCCGACGATGAAAACACCCGATTGATAAGCTTCCTTGTTAATCAACAACATTTTCGTACTGCTTATCTATCTCTCACTCGAGGCGATGGTGGACAAAATTTAATTGGAAATGAGCAATCCGAAGAACTCGGTATAATTCGAACACAGGAATTACTTGCTGCGCGAAGAACGGATGGCGCCGAACAATTTTTTACACGCGCATTCGATTTCGGTTATTCCAAAAATCCTGATGAAACATTTCGTATTTGGGGAAAAGAGCAAGTTCTTGCGGATGTGGTTTTGGTGATTCGTAAATTCAAACCGGATGTCATTGTAACACGTTTTCCAACAACAGGCGAAGGCGGGCATGGACATCATACAGCTTCGGCCATGCTAGCTCAACTTGCATTTGATGCAGCTGCTGATCCCAAACTTTTTCCTGAATCGGCAAAGCTATACGGGGCTTGGAAAACCAAATCGTTATACTATAATTCATTCAAAAAATTCAGCGATCCCAATGCCGATATGGGCACATCATTGAAACTCGATATCGGATCATTTTTACCGCTATTAGGAGAATCGGTTGGTGAAATTGCATCGAAAAGTCGAAGTCAACACAAAAGCCAGGGGTTTGGCGTAGCGCTTCAACGTGGTGAATATTTTGAATATTTCGATTTCCTCGCTGGTGAAAAGGCTCAAAACAATCCATTCGAATCCTTAATAACTGGATGGGGAAATAAACAAGTAAACGATACGATTCAACAAATCATTCAATCTTTCAATCCACTGAAACCAGAGAATAGTATTTCTTCGTTATCAAGATTATACAATCAGATCCGTAATTTATCAGCAGACCAAAAATCGGAATACCATGTGCATTTATTGGAGGATATTTTAATGAATTGCGCTGGATTTTATGCAGAATTCAATTCAACAAAATCAATTGCTTATCCGGGTTCTTCCTTGCCTGTTAGTTTCAATTGTATCAATCGTTCTGAAGCAACTTGCAAACTCATTTCCTATCAAACATCCTTAAGTTCTTCTAAGTCTGTACAGCTTAATAAATCGCTCGTTTTTAATAATCTGTTTAATCAAAAAGATACGTTAATTCTTCCACTAGCAATAACAACTTCAAATCCTTATTGGCTTGAAAATGTTCATGGAAAAGGGCTTTTTACTGTGAATGATTTAACACGTATCGGAAAACCAGAATCGGATGCTCCCATTTCCCTGGAATATCAATTGGAGATTGGTTCAAGTTCGATTACTAGAACAATTCCGCTTCAATATACTTGGGTTGATCCTGTAAAAGGGGAATTGAAACGGCGCGTCGAAATTTTACCCTCAACAACAGCTCAACTCAATCAAGAGTTATTTGTATTTAATTCATCCGATAAAAGAATCGTAGAAGTGTCTATCGAAACTAATTTAGACACACTTACTTTGGAACTTTCTCTTGATCTTCCTTCGTATTTCCTTTGTTCAAATAACAATCAAAAAATCAATCTTGGGAAAAAGAGTTCCTCGAAACAGATGTATCGGTTTGAAGTGAACGTTTCACCATCGCGCGAAATCAAAAAGGATTCAGTTTTTGAAGTTCGAATCATGATGGGAAATGCAAATCAAAAAACACAATTGCAAACGATAAGTCGTATTGACTACGATCACATTCCAATTCAAACATGGGTCAAGCCCGCAGCTGTTAAAATGACTTTTGTAAACATGATTCGGAAAGGTGAGAAGTTGGTGTATATTCCAGGCGCAGATGATAAAGTGGCCGCATGTTTAAAATATGCTGGTTATGATTTATCAATTGTGCAATCATCCGAATTGAGTCCCGAAAAACTCATTGGAATAGATGCAGTAATCATCGGTATTCGTGCATTTAATACCAATGAAAACATGGTGTCAATTATGCCATATCTGCTCGATTTTGTAAAAGATGGAGGGATACTCATCGAGCAATACAATACCAAAAACCGAATCAGTGAATTGAAAGCGCAACCCGGACCTTATCCATTTGAAATCTCGAACGATCGTGTAACTGATGAAAACGCTGAAATGAAAATCTTGGTCGTCGATCATCCTATTTTCAATTTTCCCAACAAGATAAACCAAGTCGATTTCTCCAATTGGATTCAGGAGCGTGGTATTTATTTCCCCAATAAGTGGGATTCAAAGTACACGCCTCTTCTAGAATGTAATGATCCTAGCGAAAAGCCTCTGCAAGGAGCTTTACTTGCCGCTGAATATGGGAAAGGGAAATTTATCTATACCGGTTTATCCTTTTTTCGTGAATTACCATCCGGAGTGCCGGGTGCTTATCGTTTATTCGCTAATATGATTGCTTGGGGCAAATACGATGGAAAAGAATAATGAAGAAAAATCACCAATCATGGGCTCTTGGAATGGCCTGTATGCCCTTGTTATAGGTGTTTTGATTTTATTGATAGTGAGCTTCTATTTTTTTACAATTACTTTCGAATGAGCACTATCGACTGGATCGTTCTTGGATTAACGCTGTTGATAATCATCGTGTATGGTTTGTATCGCAGCAGAACGACCAAAGATTTAAACGGCTATTTCCGAAGCAACCAAAACATGCCTTGGTTTCTTGTACTTCTTAGTATCATGGGAACGCAGGCAAGCGCCATCACCTTTCTTTCTGCTCCAGGTCAAGCGTATACCGATGGAATGCGTTTCGTGCAGTATTATTTTGGATTGCCATTGGCCATGGTGGTTATATGCATTGCCTTTGTTCCCGTTTTCAGCAAACTCAATGTTTACACAGCATACGAATTTTTGGAAAAACGTTTCGATGTGAGAACGCGAACTCTTACTTCCATTTTGTTTTTGATTTCTAGAGGATTGTCGACTGGGATTTCGGTCTATGCTCCCGCCATCATTTTATCATCCCTTTTTGGTTGGAACATCTATTTTACCAGTGTCGTGATGGGCGGATTGCTTATTATTTACACCGTTAGTGGTGGAGCACGTGCTGTTGCTTACACGCAGCAAATTCAGTTTCTTATCATTTTTGTTGGGATGTTTCTTGCCGGATATTTAGTGGTGAATATGCTACCTGATTCGATTGGCTTTGTTGATGCTTTGCATGTGAGCGGAAAATTGGGGAAACTCAATGTCATTACAACAGGTTTTAAGGATGGAACATTCAATTGGAATGACAAATACAATATCTGGAGTGGTGTTTTTGGTGGATTCTTTTTGGCACTTTCATATTTCGGAACAGACCAATCGCAGGTGGGACGATACTTAACAGCAAAATCATTGCGTGAAAGTCGGATGGGTTTGTTAATGAACGGTCTCGTGAAAGTGCCCATGCAATTTCTCATTTTACTTATTGGAACCTTGGTATTTTGTTTCTATTGCTTTTTCCAAGCTCCGATATTTTTCAATCAGGTAGAATTGAAAAAATTGGAGAATTCGGAAGTGTATAAAGATTCGTTAAAAACAGTCCAAGATTCTTATGTGCAAATTGCTCAGCAGAAATCACTTGCTGTAAATCTTTACACGGATGCTCGGCATAATCAAAATGAAGCAGTTCAGCAGGAGCAGATTGATACATTACGTGCTCTTCAAAATAGGGGAGATGCCCTTCGTTTAAAAGTAAAACACTGGATTAAATCTCCTGAAATGCAGGGTGATTCAAATGATACCAATTATATATTCCTTCGATTTGTAATTGATTATTTACCCAAAGGAATTGTTGGATTACTCATCGCAATTATTTTTCTGGCTGCTTGGGGTTCCATTGCAGCCGCATTAAATTCATTGGCATCTTCGAGCATTATCGATATTCACAAACGTTTTAGTAATACGAAACGAACTCCATCGCAGGAATATGCTTTGTCGCGCTGGTATACTTTCGGATGGGGCATTTTTAGTATTGCCGTTGCTTGCTTTGCCTATAATTTGGGCAACAGTCTAATCGAAGTGGTGAATATTTTAGGATCTATTTTTTACGGTCCCATGCTGGGGATTTTTCTTTGCGCTTTTTGGATGAAGCGTTGTTCTTCTAAAGCGGTTTTTGGTGCTGCTCTATTGGCACAACTTACTGTAATTCTATTTTTTAGTTTAACGGATATTAGCTTTCTCTGGTATAATGTAATTGGCTGTTTGGTTTTAATGCTTGCCGCTTGGTGCTTTTCTTTTGTCTGGAAAAGAAAATTTTAAAAATTGTAATACTCTAATAAAAAATAGTAATTTAGCTATCTGATAAAATAATTTATCAAATGATAGTAGAAGAAATCTCATTCAACAATATTTACTACAAGCTCAGTTCTATCTTGGGTAATGAAAATCTAAACAATCAGATGTCGAGCCCGCTCGATTTTATCTCGGTTGCTTCCATTGGCATTAATTCTCATGCTATCGATAGCTTCCGCAAGTACTTTAATTTCCCGCGAAATTTTGTTGCGGCCATTTTAAATGTATCCGAACCCACCATCTACCGATGGATTAAGGCCAATAAAACATTAGATAGAAACACCGCTGTTCAATTGTTGGAGCTTTCGTATCTGTTTATCTATGGAGCTGAAGTATTCTCCAATAGTGAATCTTTTTTCAAGTGGTTACATTTTCCAAACATCGCTTTGGGAGGAATGATGCCCAAAGATTTGCTCGATATTCCCGATGGTGTATCCAAAGTGAGAGATCTCCTTGGTCGCATCGAATACGGTGTATACAGTTAATCATGCATGTTTATCGAATTACGAATAGGAAGCATTCGCATGATATTTACGGAACGGGTTCAGCTCTGTATCCTGGACGTTGGAATAAAAAAGGGACTCGGGTTTTATATACTGGTGAATCAAAGGAAATAGCACTTCTCGAAGTCCTCGTTCATGCCAATAATTCGCTCATCCCTTTTCTCGATATCCTAACCATCGAAATTCCTGACAATTCCATAAAGACGCTTTCGCTGAAAGAACTTCCTCCCAATTGGTCTGAATATCCAGCTCCAACAGTACTTTCAGAAATAGGCGATGCATGGGTAAAAGAGAATAAAACGCTTGCATTGAAACTGCCGAGTTGCATCATCGATTCGTCGCATGTGTTTATTCTCAATTGCAATCATCCAAACTATAATCAAGTGAAAGTGCTTGAACATCGAAAATTTAAAGTCGACATCCGACTCATTCAAAAATTTTAAATAAAAGCAGCATTTTATTGCTACTGATTCAAAACTATTTTAAATTTTCCATCAAATACCGCGAAACCGTTTTGTACAAATGCAACCGGTCTTTGCCTTGAACATTGTGAGGATGTCCTGGATAAATCATGTAATCAATCAACACGCCCTCATCAACACATTTTTTCACCATCGCTTGACTGTGTTGCCAAACCACCACATCGTCAATTGTTCCGTGAATGAGCATCAATCGGTCTTTTAGTGATTTTGCACTATTCAATAAATTGGATGTTTCATAACCTTTTTTGTTTTCTTCGGGCGTGTCCATATAGCGTTCGGTATACATGATTTCATACATTTTCCAATCGATTACAGATCCACCGGCTACTCCAGCTTTAAACACTCCCGGATTTTTCGTCATCAGGGTCGTAGTCATAAATCCTCCGAAGCTCCAACCATGAACACCAATCCGATTGGCATCAACAAAAGGCAATGATTTAAGATAGTTAACACCTGTCATTTGATCTTCCATTTCAACGGTTCCAAGCTTTCGGTGAACTGCCTGCTCGAACTCTAAACCGCGCTCACCCGAACCGCGATTGTCTAATGTGAAAACAAGATATCCTTGCGAAGCCATCCAACTCATCCATAAATTTCCACCTGCCATCCAGCGATTACTCACCATTTGCGCATGTGGTCCACCATAAACATACACCACAACAGGGTACTTCTTGCTTGCATCAAAATTAGTAGGTTTGAATAAACGTACGTTTAACAAGCTACCATCGCTCGCTTTTACTTGCAAAAGTTCAGGTTTGCTTAGGGCGTAATCAAGAAGAGGATCGGCCGATTTTAAAAGTACTTTGATAGACTTTCCTTTTGCATCCAATATTCGAATGCTGCGAGGAGTAGTTAAATTGCTGAAATTGTCGATTAAAAAAGTCCCTGAGCTGTTCATCTGTATTTCGTGAACGCCACTTTCGGGAGTTAAAATTTGCACATCACCTTTGAGAGAAGCTTTGATTAATTTACGATCCAATCCGTAATTATCGGCAATCATGCTAAGAACGTTTTTACCACTTGCATCAAAGCCCAAAACATCGGTTACCACATAGTTTCCTTTGGTTATTTGAGAAAGTAATTTCCCATTTAAATCATAGAGATACAGGTTATCGAAACCATCGCGTTCGCTTTGCCAAATAAACTGATCATTCTTGCCTGGAACAAATAAGGCAGGGTGTTCGGGTTCAACCCATTGAGGATCGGTTTCGGTAAAAAGTGTTTTAAAAAAAAAACCATCCAATACTTGGTATTGATTCAAATGCATCTCGTTTTGTCCGCGATTTAATTCGGCAATCAATACGTATTTCTCATCCGGACTCCAGCTGATGTTGGTTAAATAATGTTCGTCGGGGCCCGCAGTTTTTGCATAGATGGTTTGACCGTTTTGGGTATCATAAATGCCCAAAGTAACCTGATGACTTTTTTGACCAGCCATTGGATACTTTATAGGATTCACTTCTGCAGGAAGGTTTTCGAGACTAACTAGCGGATAGTTTGTTACCAT
>JBBALS010000046.1:0-9901 GCA_040402915.1 Flavobacteriales bacterium | reverse complement strand
ACTGAAATTGTTTTATTCAAAGGAACTTGCTCTTTGGCAGTTTCTATGGAATTAAATACTTGATACCACTCAGTTACTTTTCTTGAAAACATAGTCTGCGTTTATTACAACTTGAAGTTTCTTTTCGAATATTTCAAACATAGCGGGAGTCTCACCTATAGATTCACCGTCGGCTTGAATGGGTAAACCTGCTGTGTTTATTTGAAGACGCTTACATTCATGAACACTTACTTCCTCCAAATTCACAAAACTCCCATTAAATAATCGATGCAAATTGCGAATTACTTTCGTTCGTTTTATTTTTTTGGCAATGGTCAAATGGAAAAAACCATCTCGAGGATCTGCATCAGGAACTAAAAGCATCGAATTGCCTGCGTATTTGCAAACCCCAGCCAGTATTGCGAAAATATCATCCTCAAACTCCTTTGAGTCTATCTCGAACTTCATCCTTGGCTCTTTATATTGCTTCAGGGTTTTAATTAATTGAGAAATGTATGTGAAGAATCCACTTTGTCCTTTTGCTTTCTTTTGATTAGCTGCCAAAGTTACTTCAGCATCAAATCCACATCCCGCAATATTTAAAAACCATTTACTATCCTCAACACCCGCATTTTGAAATGTAATCTTGGCGACATCTTGTAAAGTGCTTTTCGGATTTCGAAGTAAAGAAATCGATTCTTTTATGCCTTTAGGGATTCCCCATGTTCTTCGCCAATCGTTTCCTGTCCCAATGGGAATCTGCGCAATTAATATTTCTTCCGACGGCTTAACGTTCTGACTCAATATTCCGTTAATCACTTCATTGAGCGCCCCATCTCCACCTGCAACCACAATTTTATTGTATCCTGCTTCTATTGCTTGTACAGCTGTTAATTTGGCTTCGCCTGCATAGTTCGTTTTGAAAGCTTCGAACCCAATTCCAGCGGATTGCATTTGCCGATAGATTTTTTTCTCCAGCTTCGCAGCTTTACCACCTCCAGCTTGGGGATTTAGTATCAAATACCAAATGTCCTGTTCCATTCTCCAAACCTAATACGATTTTTTTAAAATGAAAGAAATGTTTATTGAACTTCAAAATACAGATTACATTTTATACATTGACATGCTAAATGACAAATACAGCCGTTATGACTGATGTTGTTCTAAGGAATGTTGTTTGTTAAATGGTTTGAAATCTTAATATATAAAATTATGGGTGGAATTTATGTAATCATGCTCCTGGTAATGGGAGCTTCCTGGTTTGTGAGCTATCGCTTGAAAAGCAAGTTCGCTTTGTATTCAAATGAAATGTTAAGTTCGGGACTAAGTGGAAAAGAAGTAGCCGAAAAAATGTTACGCGACAATGGAATTACCAATGTTCAGGTAACCTCGGTTGAAGGCTTCCTTTCGGATCATTACAACCCGCTAACTCATACGGTAAATCTTAGTCCAGAAGTGTATAACGGCCGACATATTGCCGCTGCCGCTGTTGCTTCCCATGAATGTGGACATGCTGTTCAACATGCTCGAAGTTATGTTTGGTTATCGATGCGTTCTGCTTTAGTTCCCGCAGTTCAGTTCTCATCTAACATTGTTCAATGGATTTTATTAGCCGGAGTTTTACTCTTAAATGTATTTCCAGCTCTTTTAATCATCGGTATTGTTCTCTTTTCATTAACTACACTCTTTAGTTTAATAACATTGCCTGTAGAAATTGATGCGTCTCGACGTGCTTTAATTTGGCTAGAGAGTTCAAATCTTGCAGTAGGCAAAGAACATGATAATGCAAAAGATGCTTTGCAATGGGCTGCTATGACTTATGTTGTTGCCGCAATTGGTTCAATTGCAACTTTGTTATATTATGTTTCTTTCTTGAGCAATCGCAGAAATTAATTCGTTTCATCTATAGGTTTTTTCAACTGCAAGTTTTTATAACTTGCAGTTAAATCTACCTTATGAATAATTTTCTGTACCGCCTTTGCATTCCATTCATTTTCCTAATATCGATTCATAGTAATTTATCTGCTCAATCAACATCTATTACGTGGGTTAATGGTGATGGAATCTCATCTCCAATTAGACTTCGCTTCGAATTGGGTGATTATCAATTCAAGACCGTCCAAACTTCCCGCGGTCCAGAAATACAAGTTGTATTCAAAGGCGGAACTCCAATTCTCAAAGCAGGTTCTCCCGATTTGCCTAAGTTTTCTCGTTCTGTTATCATCCCCGATTTAGCTTCTTACCAAGTTGAAATCGTTTCCAGTAATTCATCGGAAATAGAAAATATTCAGATTGCTCCATCCAAAGGAAATCTCACTCGGAATATTGATCCATCAACTGTTGCTTTTAACCAAGGCGCCATTTATCAATCGAATGCTTGGTTCCCTGAAAATAATTCCGATTTAAGAACCCCACACATTTTAGCTGATTTCAGAGGACAAACGGTTGTTTTTTATCCTTTTCAATACAATCCTGTTTCTCATAAACTCAAAATCACCAATCAAATCGAAGTCGTACTTCGGGCAAATCCGAATGCCAATCCTGAAAATCCATATATAAGATTAGAATCTTCTTCCATTCGGAAATCAAACGAAGGACTTTATTCAAAACACTTCCTGAATTATATCAGTTCTCGCTATTCTCCCATTGCCGAACAAGCCCGTTTGTTAATCATTACAGATCCTGCATTTCAATCGGCATTAGATCCACTAGTACTTTGGAAACGACAATCAGGAATGAACGTGGAAGTTTTAACGCTTGCTGAAGCTGGAGGAAATGTTACGGGTATTTCAAACGCCATTCGTTCGCGCTATTTATCATCGGAGGGGTTAAGTTACGTTATTCTTGTTGGGGATATTTCACAAATTCCATCTCCAACTGCTTATGCCGGTAAATCAGATCCTTCCTATGGTTTTGTTTTAGGAAACGATACGTATCCGGAAGTGATGGTAGGTCGAATTTCTGCAGAAAATATTGCACATGTTCAAGTACAGGTTGATAAAATAGTTCAGTATGAAAAATCAACATTACCCACAGAGCATTTAAGTCATTTCGCATGCATTGCATCAGATCAAGGCCCCGGTGATGACAATGAATTTGATTGGGAGCATGAACGTATTATCCGAAATAAACTCAGCGGATATACTTACGATGTTGCTAACGAATTGTACGATGGTTCTCAAGGAGAACTTGATCCTGCTGGGAATCCAAGTGCCTCCAATGTATCGGCTTTGCTTAATCAGGGAATTGGTTTAATCAATTATACAGGTCATGGATCTGCAACAAGTTTTGGGACAAGTGGCTTTTCAAATACTCAAATCAATCAACTGCAAAACGATGGCAAGCTTCCGTTTGTTTGGTCGGTTGGATGTGTAAATGGAGAATTCGACAATGGAACTTGCTTTGGAGAGACTTGGTTAAGAGCATCTCGAAACGGTCAGCCAACAGGTGCCGTTGCAGCATTTATGTCGTCTATTAATCAGAGTTGGGATCCTCCAATGGCAGCACAAGATGAAATGGTGGATTTATTAACAGAGAATATTCAAACAAGCGACACACGAACATTTGGAGGACTAAGCTTGAATGGTTGCTTAAAAATGAATGATGAATATGGAACGGCTGGTGATGAAATGACTGCGACATGGCACATTTTCGGCGACCCTTCCATGATGGTCAGAACAAGTATTCCGCTCGCTATGAATGTAACTCATGCCGCTTCGGTTGCAATTGGATCGAATGGTCTTTCTGTGAATGTTGATGCGGAAGGAGCAAAAGTGGCAATTTCCCAAAATGGAATTTTACTCGGAACGTCGTTTGTTCAAGGTGGCCTTGCTTGGGTTGATTATCCATCTATCTCAACGCTCGATCCTCTTTTAGTTACGGTGACGGCATTCAATCGAGTTCCTTACCAAGGCGAAGTCTTGATTTTAAATCCGGAGAACGCTTTTCTTATTCTGAATGCGCATCAAATCACTGAAATCTCAGGAAATGGCAACCAATTACCCGATTACAACGAAACGATTCAGCTCAATACTTCCATAATGAATGTTGGTGGAGCGGCAGCTTCGGCAGTTTCTGGCACCATATCGTGTTCCGATAATTTCATTACACTGCTCTCAATAACATGTGAATTTGGCTCATTACAATCGGGCGATTCGGCTGTTTCGAATGGCTGTTTTTCATTTTCTATTGCCAATTATATCAACGATCAAACGATTGCTCATTTCCTAATTACATTCAATGATTCTATAGGAAACACTTGGTCGCAGCCTATTACTGTTCTTTTGAATGCACCAGTTTTAAACACGTTAAATGTTTTGATTAGTGAGGTTCAAGGGAATGGAAACGGAAGCCCGGATTCTGGTGAACTATTCGAAATCCAAATCCCAAATACAAACAATGGACATGCTGCAACTATCGATGGAATAGCAAATTTGAGTGGGAACCCGACAAGTTTCTCCATATCGGAACCTGATTTTTCAATGTTATCGGTATCTCCATCTAGCCAAAGCGTATCCACTTTTTCTGTTACCATTGATCCATCAGTTCCCGCTGGTTCGTATTTACCTTTAAATTACACGTGGTCTGCTGGACAATACAGCACAAGCCGCGAAATTATCCTTCACATTGGAACTGTTATTGAGGATGCAGAAACGGGTGATTATTTAAATTATGCATGGCAAAACGAAGACGCTTCACCATGGACAATCGATAATTTGACCGTATTTCAGGGAGCAAGCAGTTTTCGTTCGGGCATTATTCCCAATAGCGGCACCTCCGAATTGAAAATCGATTATTCAGTTTCCCAACCCGATACCATTCGATTCTTCCGTAAAGTATCTTCCGAGCAAGGCTATGATTTTCTTCGGTTTTTTATTGATGGAATTGAAATGCAAACATGGAGCGGCTTGGTTGATTGGTCAGAAGTGAAATTCCCTGTTGCCATTGGTGATCATCAATTTAGCTGGATCTATGAAAAAGACGATATGATTGCTTCTAACGAAGATGCAAGTTGGATTGACTATATCGAGTTTCCTGCAGGGGAAGCAATTTCACCGAATCTCATTCCAACGCAATTATCTGATTTCAAAGGATTATTCTCTATTTTCCCGAACCCGTCAAACAATGGAGATTTTACCTTACTTGGGAAAGGACTTAAGTCGGGTTCACACAAAATCAACATGCTGGATGCAACAGGTCGATTGATTGAACAAAAGGTTCTTGAAAATAATTCGGATATAAACCGATGGAATTGGAATTTGAACGATCCTAAATCAGGGTTTTATTTCTTAGAAATTACCCAGCCAGATTCTCAAAAACAACTTTTGAAATTGATTATTCGATAACTGGAATTCTTTATTTCTTCAATTTATCAAGATTCCATTCCAATTCGAGATCCCATCCCGAACGTATGCTGATATCGCCCGAAAAATAATGCATAATTTCTGGGGACTTACGTGTGAAAAATTTACCGTTTGTCCATAGTTCATCGTTATTTGAATCGACAATCAAACGAGATGTGTACTTGCCAGGAATTAGGTTTTCAAATACTAGTGATTCTCCTAGCTTGACTTTTTGTTTGAACACAACCTTGTTTTTAGAATCGAGAAGTTCAAGTAAGAGAGGGTCGCTAAGGAGCGAGGATTGAATTTTAAAATCTAATAAACCTAAATCATCTTCAGTAAGTATTGAAACTGGGATGCTTGTTGTGTCATTTTCCATGGAAAAAATATCACGAAAAGCACCAGGCATACAAACCAAGTTGCCAGTATTCGCAGGCATGGAAGGAAGAGAATATTCGAACTCAAAACCAGTTTCACTATTTTGAGTGTTCGCTATTTTGATGGTGTCTTTGGCAATAACCCAATAAATTCGATCCGGATGAATCAATTTGCTTGGATGATTTGGAACAATCTTTAATTTCTCTGAAAAGCGAATTTTCCCGTTTTCTAGATTCGTAGAAAATGTAAGGAGCGTATCTGATTTTACTTTTGAATTCCGTCCTGCTTTAAGCTTGATTTTTTTTGCAGTAGAAAATGCCAAGGTGTCGGTGTGATCAATACCCAAAGCCGTCGATTTGAAGAAAATGGATAAGCTATCTGAAGTATTTTTGGGAACCCAAACAATCAATGAATCGTCTCCGGATTTAAATTCAGAGTAATAATTTACGGGTGCTCCTTGAGTGCTTATGTTAAATTTCTCAACCGGAACTGCATATTTAAGAGTGATTTTTCCAGGTTGTTCAAACGATTTTTTTAATAGTCGCTGACGTGTTTGTTTTTCAAGGGTCATTCGAATATTGATAGACTCAAGATTGGCAGTATCCAAAACAAGCGGATTCATTTGGAAGCCAATTTTTTCATCTGGTTGATCGAATAAATAATTCGAATTGGCATCATCAAGGGCAAAAATCAAATACGTCCCTTTTTTTATATTTCGAATGATGTATTTTCCTTGTTCGTCGCTTCGTGCAAAATAACGCGGCGTTTTTTTATAGGGAAGAGAATCGTTTAACTCGTTATACAGCATTATTAAAACACCCTTGCAGGGTTTGTTGGTATATGCATCACTTACATTACCTGAAATACGCATGGAATCGATTTTTCCTCCCGTGCTAAATGCAAATCCCATTTCAGTTAATGCATTGCCTTCTGTAATATCAGTCACCGATTTACCGAGGGTAATGTTATAAGTAGTTGAAGTATCCAATGTTTCTTTAAAACGAATCTGGATTGACTTTCCTTTCAGCGAGATATCTGGCGGATTAATTAATGGTGGGGAAACGATAATTCCAGCTCCACCGTCTTTCAATTCAACAAACTCATCAAAATTTAGGGTAATCTTATCTCCTTTGAATAAGGTTGCTTCGTTTGCCGGCTCAGAACTAACAAGTTTTGGTGCCTTTGTGTCTTTTGCCCCTCCATTTGGTTGAACTCTACTTGCACAAGAACCAAGAACGAGAACTACGAAAACAATTAACGAAAATGGAATTTGCTTCATCATACCAAATAAAGGTGGTTTTCAAGAAGTACACAAATGTGCTGAAGTCCATCAAGATCGCAATTGTCGAAATAATTCAGGTGTTCACTGTCGACATCCAAAACAGCACATACTTCATTTTTAGCATCACGAATCGGGATAACAATTTCGGACTTTGAATGACTGCTGCAAGCAATATGACCTGGGAATGCATCAACATCTGGAACAATAATAGATGCGTTATCATCCCAAGATTTTCCACAAACACCTTTTCCTTTGTTAATTCTGGTGCACGCAACGGGCCCCTGAAATGGACCTAATACAAGTTGATTTTCTTTTACTCTGTAAAATCCAACCCATAAAAAATCGAAGCATTCAAACAAAGCCGCAGCAGTATTTGCTAAACAGGCAGTTTCATCTGTTTCACTTCCTAACAAAGATTTTAGTTGAGGGAGCAATTCCGCATAACGAGCAGTTTTATCTTCTTGTGATGATTCGAAAAAAAGTGTTTCAGACATGATTAATGCATAAATCCAATAATTTCACGAACATCCTTTAACGTTTGAGAAGCACTTATACGTGCTTTTTCGCCACCCATTTCCATCACTTTTTTAAGATAGTTTTCATCTGCCTGCAACTCTTTAATTCGCTCTCTGATTGGGGCTGTAAAAAGAATCATGTCTTCGGCTAATTGCTTTTTCATATCACCGTATCGAATGGTGCACGCATCGTAATTGTCTGAGAAAAACTGATAGGTCTCCTGTTGAGAAACAAGCGACATCAATAAAAATAAATTATTGATTGCTTCTGGTTTTGCTTGATTGGGTTCCGTCGGACCACTATCGGTAACAGCTCGCATAACTTTTTTGCGAATTTGATCAGGATCTTCTCCAAGGAAAATGGCATTTCCTTCGCCTTCACTTTTCCCCATCTTTCCCGATCCATCTAAACCTGGAACTTTGACCAAATCCTGCCCAAAATTGTAAGCATAGGGCTCCGGAAAATATTCAACATTGTATAAGTGATTGAATCGGTTCACGAAGTTTCGCGCCATTTCGAGATGCTGTTCTTGGTCTTTCCCAACAGGCACTTTGGTCGCTTTGTGAATGATAATGTCGGCAGCCATTAAAACGGGATAGGTAAGCAGACCCGCATTTACATTGTCGGAATGTTTCCTGATTTTGTCTTTAAACGAAGTGCAGCGCTCCAATTCTCCAACATAAGCAAACATGTTAAAGAGTAAATAGAGCTCCGAAATTTGTGGAACATCACTTTGAATATACAACGTGCAAATCTCCGGATCGAGACCAGCTGCTAAATATTCTATGAGCACATTCTTTACACTTTGCTTAAAATCGCCGGGTTTTGGATGTGTCGTTAATGCATGCATGTCGGCAATGAAAAAGAAGCAACGCTGTTCATGTTGCATCTTTAAGAAATTTTTCACTGCCCCAAAATAATTCCCAATATGAAGATTTCCGGTACTTCGAATACCGCTTACTACCGTTTCCATATGGCAAAACTAATAGAAATTGTGGCAAGAATTTTACGAATCGCTTCTTCTCATCAATTGAATGATAAGTTCTTTGTCACGAATGCGATCACTCAACAAGGAATTCTCTTTTTCTATCTTCTCAAAATTACGCTTTAAATCTTCGTAATTTTTAAGTTCTTCTAAGGGATCGTCTAATTGTTGTACAAGAGTATTCTTTGATAAAGGAATACTGTAAAGCCGAAAAAAATCGAATTCTAAGGCTTCTGATATTTTAAACAATAACCCGCTGTCAATACTCTTCCTATTAAAAATGTCGTAAATATTGTTTCTATTCGTATCAATCTTGCGTGAAAAGTCAACGACTTTCATCCTTTTTTTTCGAAGGCGCTCTTGGATTTCTTTACCGATGTGTATCATATTTTCAAACATAAATCGTTTTTCTGACAATAAAGCTAATTGAATGCAATAAAATATTTAGCAGTCTTTCAAAAAAATGAATTAATTCCTTTGAGTGTTTGATATTATGATTCAGATGTATTGTGAATTACAACTAATATACATTTATATCTTGCGTAATTATGTATATAATTGAAAATGAGATCAATTATTATTCATTGGTTCATTTATGTGCACTTTGATCAAACCACCAGTTTGTTATGCGAATAAACTCAATGGGGTTTTCGGCATGCAACCAATGTCCTGCGCCTTGCATAATCTGAAATTCGGCGTTTGGGAAATAGCTTAGAATTTCGGGATAGTCCGATGGAATAATGTAATCACTTTTCCCTCCATGAAAAAACAGAGTAGGAGTGGTGCAAATTCCAGAGGGCAATTTTTCTCCAATGCGATTTATTTCAGAAGAAATAACTGGTAAATTAAATCGCCAGGAGAAACTGTCATCTGTATTTCTGTATAGATTTTTTAAAAGAAATTGCCGCGTGCTAGCATCAGGAATTAAGAGCGATAGTTCATTTTCTGCATCTACGCGAGAAGTTAATGAATCCAAATCCAGCTGATTTAATCCGAGCAAGATTTTTTGATGATGAGGTTCATAAAAGCGCGGACCAATATCTGCAATGATTAATTTCTGGAGCCGTTCGGGATACTTGAGTGCAAATAGCATAGCTACTTTACCTCCCATACTATGTCCTATGAGATGCATTTTTTGAATCCCGAAATGATAAATAGTTTCCAATAGATCATCCGCCATTACATCGTAGTTCATCGCATTATGATGCCCCGATTGCCCATGGTTCCTTAAATCTAGCGTATAAACGCTGAAATTCTCTCCCAGTTTTCGGGCAACACTTGTCCAATTATCGCTTTGTCCAAATAACCCGTGAAGAATAATTAGTGGTTCGCCCGATCCAAAATGTCTCTCAAACAGTATCATTGAGCTGCCTTAAATAAAGTTGAACCGTGTTTTCCAATCCAAGATATAGTGCTTCC
>JBBALS010000045.1:0-9907 GCA_040402915.1 Flavobacteriales bacterium | reverse complement strand
ATTAAAGATTGCTTACAGATAGATACGTGTCCACTTCCTAAGGATGCGACAAAGCAATACTTCACAGATTTGTTTGACTCGGTTGCAAAGAAACCGCTTTCTACTCGTTCTAAGCGCATTGCCACCGAATCACTCGTTGTACTTGGTACAGCGTCGGCGCTCTATGACAACGAATCTGGTTGGCCAATGCTGCGCGTTGCACTCAAGCAAGCACAGACAGGTAACGGATTTATGTTCCTTACTCTGGCGGATGCATACACAGGCAGACAACTGAATGGCACGTATCCGAGCAATGAAGGCGACTCTGGATTTGTTATTGATTGTTTGGATTGGAACGATGCAAGAACTAATGAGCAGATCGCGCAAGATGCGCTGATGTTTAAAGCACAAGCGCCAGTATTTGGTCCGTATCTGGCTTACTCGGGGATTTCATGTAAGTCCTTCAAGGGAATTAAACAACCAATAAAGATTAAGCAAGTAAAGACAACTCCAATAATTGTTATTGGCACACTCCGTGATCCAGCTACGCCATATTCATGGGCGGTTGCGCTGCACAAGCTGATTACTAATTCACGACTGATTACTTTGGATGGCGATGGCCACACTGGTCATGGACGGGGATCTGCTTGCGTTGATAAGTCAGTCGATGCTTATTTCATCACCGGCAAAATCCCTGCCACAGACCAGAAATGTGACCTAAGTACTCCTTTATAGATTAGAATTTGATAGACTCCTGAATCAATGAGAGAAATTCAGTAAAGTGGAAACTAAGAACATTCTATATTTGATAGAAGAAAGTGATCTTCCGGAAGCACTTACAGAAATTGCTGAAGAAGAAAATATAAAATTCTTAGAAAGACGCAAGTATTTTATTGCGATTAATAATTTAAGTGAATACATCTCACCCTACGATATTCCAAAATTAGGTTACACCGTGAAAATCTTCGGTATAAACGGTACAAGCCTAAACCTAGATAATTTTCGTGAAGAAGCTTCTAAGAGATATTATGAAAAATTAGCAGCGGATAAGAATTTTCTTATTGATCAAGAAAAATCTTTACTATGGCTCTATAGCATTCTATTTATGGAAGATTTTGCATTATTTATACAGCAAATTGCAATTGCCAAGAAGTTACATCAGGAAGAATTTCACTCCGTAAGAAGGATTAGGAATGGTATAAAAAATAATTTTGATGAGAACTTTTGGATAAATCCAAAACAGCTTTCATACCAAAAATCTGGAATCAAATCCAAAATTATTGAAATTCTCAACTCAGGGAAAAACCTAGTAAATTCAGCCAAAAGAATAGTTCGTCGGAAATATGATTTCTGGATGAATACAACTTTAACTGAATTATTCAGAAGATTGCGGGCGATTAGATTTCGAATCATTACAGATCTATCAAAACGGATTCTCCGAAAGATTGTTTTTCAGTTAAAAGGGATTCTCCGAAAGAGAATTTCCTATATCTTGTTTTTGTTAAGTAAAATATCAATTTATGTCGCTTCAAAATCGGACTTTGTTTTAATCGTTGATGCGGGTAATGTAAAAAGAGATAAGTTACAGATCAAACGGACTCCCTATATTGATTACTATCCAGATTTAGAGTCTATTTATAGAATGCAAGGGAAAGTTAAAATATTGAATTTAAGACCTCAACTTAATTTGTTTCAAATTATTAAACAATTACGTTCCGGCTTCTGGCCCGTTTGGCCTCTTTCCAATCTACCTAAATCATTTGAAGCTGAGAGTACGGTTCGGAGCTTTGGGTACCTGTGTCAAAATCTTTATCATATTTTCCAATACCCAATGTCACCCAACTTAAAGAATGACATTTTTCAATATGCCCATGAAATTGATTTCGTGATAGCAAATTTCCAACCTTTAGAGAAATCGCGATTAGTTTTGTTATCGTGGGATGGACGAAACCGAGCAATCGCAATAGGTTTAAACGAACTAGGAATGAGTTTCGATACCTATCAGTCCGCTCTGGGAAGTTACGATTTATCACACGGAGGTATCAATCAAATCGGTACTAGAAGCAATAGCAACAAGAATGGGGTTCCTACGCCAAGAAAGTATTTTATATGGAGAAATCTGGATTTAAGTATTATGCAGAGACTGGGATTTCACACTACAAAGTTTGTTGTTTCTGGCTCCCTAAGACTTTCTGCAAAAAGAAATGCTGGCCATATCGATCAGATGAAATTTTATAAACGGCATTTTGGGAAGCACTATGAAAGAATCTTTGTTTGGGCTCCCGTGCTTACTGCTTTAGGCACGTCAATTATTTTCAAAAAACGTCACGAGGAGATCTTCCAAGATTTCCTTTCAAAACTAAAGTCAACTGATTGCATCCTTATAAAACCATGGCCGGGTTCAAAGGTTTCCGATTTTGAACCCATTGCAAATAAATATCAAAACGTTGCAATTTGGAATCCAGAACAAGATTGGACTAACGATGGTCTATTGAAAATAACATATGGAGTAATAGGAACCTTTTCTTCGTTTTTATTGGAAGCAAACCTTGCTGAATGCAGAATTTTAATTTTGAATTTTCCAGAAACTAGAAATTACTTTAATTTTGAAACTTATCGTGATTTTTTAAGTATTTTTCAGAGCGTAGCAACAAAAAGCGAGTTTTTAAGTTTTGATTTGGAACATTGGGAAAGAATTAAACTCGGAACAATGGATTCAGCAGTATTCAAGGAGTCTCGCGTGCTCGAAATAAGAGGGTGAAAATTGAAAATTTTAGTTGAAAATATTTTTTTTCATAAAATCGGTGGAATTTCTCGGGACGGAAGGAAATTTTTAGATATTTTTGAAGAACTAGGAATCGAGATTTTATCGCTTCCAAATTACGAACTAAAGGGAAAATTTTTTGAAAAGGTCGAGATGCTGAAATCATGCGTGAGTTTATTCCGTAGAGAGGTTCGAGTTCCTTTTGATTTATACTGGCAGCAACAAGTGGCACCTCAATTTTTTTCAACACGTAACCAGCGAATTAGTATTCCAATTGTACGAGTACACGATTTATTTCCACTGACGAATCGAGAATGGTTCACATTCTGGGGTAATTTATATTTTCGAATTGGCTGGAGAAACGCTCGGAAAGATTCGTTTTTTATTTGTAATTCAAATTCAACACGTGCAGTATTGTTGTCACTAGCGCCGGAATTGGAATCAAGATCCACTGTGATCCACTGTCCATCTGACTATCTATCACTAGCACCAATGGGGAATTGCAATTGTCAAGGTTGTGAATCAGATATTATTTCCCCATATTATATTGCAGTTGGTACGATTGAACCAAGAAAAAATTACAGTGAGCTAATTCGTTCATTTAATCTCGCAAGGTCTAGGAACAATCGAATTAATCTAGTGATAGTAGGTAGGTACGGTTGGAAGCAATCTAAAATCTATAATCTACTAAAAAGTAAGAATAAACCTGAGAATTTGATTTACATTGAAGATTGTTGCGATTGGTCTTTAAAATCTTTAATTAGAAATTCAATTGCATTTGTAAGCCCCAGCCTGGATGAAGGATTCAATATTTCAGCCGTAGAAGCTCGGAACTTAAGAGTGCCATTGCTTTTAAGTGATATCGCCGTGCATCGGGAATTACATACCGGAAATGCTCATTTTTTTGAAATAAGTGAAATTGATCAGATTTGGTCAGTTAGGTCAGATGATTTATTTCGTGCTGATTCAAATTTTGAAGACCACCCAGAGCAAGATGTTCATAAAATGAAGGAGATAATTGATAGATTGACTCTTAGTAAGCAAGAAGGAGGTGCGAGATGATTTTAGTGACAGGTGCTGGTGGATTTATAGGATCACACTTAGTAGAGCATTTATTGAATGAAGGTAATGCGGTGAGAGCCATGGTTCATTACAACTCCATGGATTCAATCGGATGGCTGACAGATTTACCTAACCTAAATGCCTCAAACCTTGAGATTGTGCGGGGCGATCTGACCGATTTTGACCAGCTGGAAAGAATTTCAGAGAGCGCCGATTCAATTATAAATTTGGCAGCGCTAATTCCAATTCCATATTCATATGAAGCGCCTCGAAGTTATGCATCAGTAAATATAAATGGAGTTTTGAATATTTTAGAGATATTAAGAAGACGCGGAGGTAAGTTAGTTCAAATTTCCACGAGTGAAGTTTTTGGTTCCGCGCAAACTGTTCCGATTAACGAGAATCATCCTCGTAACGCTCAATCACCGTACGCAGCGACGAAAATAGCAGCGGATGAACTTTTAAAGTCCTACGTAGCTACATATGGCATAAATGCCATGATAGCTCGACCATTCAATACCTTTGGACCAAGACAGTCAACTAGAGCTGTTATTCCAACAATAGTTGTCCAGGCATTAAAATCAAATGTAATTGAATTGGGGGATGTGACTACCTCTCGAGATTTTAATTACGTCCTTGACACAATTCATGGAATTGCGAACGTTCTAAAATTTGGAGAACCCGGTGAAGATTACAATATTGGATCAGGCGTAGAACGCACGGTTACTGATATAGTGAAGTCAGTTCAAGATGTGCTCAACAAAGAATTATCTATAGTTTTAAAGGAAAATCGATTGAGACCAGATAAATCTGAGGTTAGACAATTGGTTTGTGATTCGTCAAAATTGAGAGCGATAGCTGAATGGGAACCTACTCACACCCTTCCGGCGCAATTTAATTTAACAATGGGCAAGTTGGTATCCTGGTTTTCTCAGAACCCCCCCCAGAGAGATTTTAGAACTTGAAAAATAATCTAGTGGGGGAAATTGGCGGATTTCTTAATGCCGTCCATGAGAGTTTTAATGCTTCCCAATTGTTAAATTCTCTTCACGACCCATTTATTCCCGAAAGGTTACCAAATCTGAAACAAGTTCTTGCCACCGGTATGGTTTCAACTTATGGTCGGGCAAGCGAGAGCATGGCAAAAGAGATTCAAGATTACACAAAATCTAGATGGTGCGATGTAACATCTAGCGGAACTGTCGCCCTTGTTGCGGCGCTAGAAGCAATTGGAGTGAAAGGCAAAGAAGTAATAACTTCTAATTTATCATTTTATGCATCAGCAAACGCAATTTTGCTCGCCGGAGGAATTCCTTACTTTGTTGATATTGACTTAGATTCTTTAGGAATGGACGTAAACCGATTGGAAGATTTACTAAAAAAAATTACCGTGCTCGAAAACGGAGTACTTTTTGACAAAGAAAGTGGCTTTGAAATTGCGGCAATTTTAGTCCCGCATCTTTTTGGATTTCTATCTGACATTGCGTCAATCAAGACCGTTGCTAGCAAATATCAATTACCAATTATTGAAGATGCCGCGGAAGCTCTAGGGGTGACCGATTCGAAAGGGAAAAGCGCAGGATCCTTTTCAGAGATTGGAGTTTTTAGTTTTAATGGAAATAAAGTTCTAACAGCCGGCGGCGGCGGTGCAATTATAGGAAATTCTGAATTGTATTTTAATGAAGTCGAGCGTTACCTGCGAGGAGGTAGAGAAGGCGTAACGGAGGAACCGGAAGTGGTTGGCACTAACGGCCGTATGCCCGCTGTTAATGCTGCATTTTTGAAAGATCAGTACGATTGCTTTCCGGAAATATTACTAAAAAAACAGAAAGTTCACGATACGTATAGGAAAATCTTGGCGGACAATAATTACGAATTCAGGATAAAATCTCCAAATGTACAGAAATCAAATTTTTGGCTAAATTTATTGGAATTTCAATCACCTGCACAATTAGTAACTTTTCAGAATAAATCAGATGGAATTATCTCCACTAGACGCCTATGGAGACCATTTTCTGAGATTGAGCTCTATAAAAAATATAGATTTTTCGGTTCGGAGCGAGCCAATCATGCCTCAAATTATTTTTTAAGTATAGCAAGTAGCCCAAACTTGGTTTTATGAAAAAATTTAACATTTTAGTCATCACAACAAATAGAGCCGATTGGCAGCACGTCGCTGCAATGTTAAATGAACTTTCACATATGTTTCATTGCACACTGTTGTCAGTTGGGAATAATGAGACAATTGAAGATAAACAGGTTCGCCATTGGGCACTCTCCAAAAAAATAAGAATAATAAAAAACCCGAATGAGAGTAAAAACCAAAATCTTGCCTCAACAATCGAACAAATACCAAACACCATGGCGATGCTCGGTGAACAAAAAATTGATTTAGCCCTAGTTTTTGGTGATCGATTTGAAATGTTAATTATAGCCCTGTGGCTGTTTCAATCGAATATTAAGATAGCACACATAGGTGGAGGCGAAACCAGCTTAGGTTCTCTTGACGAAAAGTATCGAAGTTTGATCACCCAAATTGCAAGTTACCATTTTCCTCTTACTGAAGCAGCAAAAAGGAAATTGGAATCAGTGGGTGTTGCGAGCAACTCAATCTACCGAATTGGTGCACCAAGCCTCGATCAAGTGGCAACTTTCAGTAATGATCAGGTAACTTTAGTACTTAAAAATTACAGACTTGAATTCAAAAAATATATTTTATTAACTTATCACACGCCAACAGGCGATCAGTCAGAAATCTTAGGAATGCTTAGTTTTTATTACGAATTAATTATCGCCCTAAGTTTAAAATATAGTGTTGTGATAACTGAATCAAACCTCGAAGACCTAGGGTTGAATTTACGTGAAATTGCAAAAAAAATTACAGACTTACCCCACAACACCAACGTTAAATACTTAGAAGGTTTCAATGGGAATGAGTACTCGGCTTTAATGAGGGGTGCAAGTGTGTGTTTAGGAAATAGCTCGTCGGGATTGTATGAAGCTCCCGTTCATGGAACGCCATCGATTAACATAGGTAATCGCCAGTCCGGAAGAGTCCATGGCCCATCCGTATTTGATGTTTCTCCCGAGGTGACCACAATTTTAGATTTAATAGAAGAAGTCTCAAGCATAGACTCTCAAAAAATCGATTACGGCAATCCATACTTTTTGCCTAATTCATCGAATAAACTCACTACGTGTCTAACGCAAATTCTCTCCCAAGCCAATTAACCATCATTGCCGAAGTAGGTGTAAACCACAATGGAGATGTGGGCTTGGCTCGAAAAATGGTTGACGTAGCCAAAGAGGCCGGGGCAACAGTAGTAAAATTTCAAGTATTTAACCCTGAAAGTCTTGCGTCTAAAACAACTAAAACCGCAAGTTATCAAGAACCAACTGCTAGCACTCAACGAAAAATGCTATCCAAGTTAACTTTAACTAAGAAAAATTATCTTGAATTGGCAACTCTGTGTGAATCCATCGGGATTGAATTCTTAGCTACTCCATTTGACCTTGATTCTTTCAAATTTTTACGCAATGAATGTGGCTTAAGAAGAATAAAGATTGCTTCGGGAGACTCCGTTAACCACATTTTACTTTGGGAAATTGCAAAGTCAGGGGCTAATTTAATTCTGTCAACCGGGATGACAACGATTGAGGAGTTGGAAAATTCCCTCAACATACTTGCCCTTGGGTACGTGACCAAGGGCAAAATTCCGCCCAAAGTAAATGGAATATTACCGAAACTAAAGAGTGCTGAAGTGACAGAGATTCTTGAGAGCAAAGTTACATTGTGCCATGCAGTATCCATTTATCCGACTCCACCTCAACTTTCCAATGTGGGCAATATTGCAATGTTGAAGAATAAGTTTGGGTTAAACATTGGTCTTTCAGATCATTCAACTTCGCATACCTCTTCAATTTTAGCTATAGGTATGGGAGCAAATCTTTTTGAAAAACATTTTACTTTAGATAAATCAATGCCAGGTCCGGATCATAAGGCGTCAATGTCTGTCACGGAATTAAAGGAATGGGTCCAAATTCTTAAAGAAAGCAAGGCTCGGCTCGGAGACTATGATCGACATATAAGCCAAGAAGAAATTGAAGTTAAGCAGGTTGTACGACAACATCTAATTGCTAAGCACGACATTCAATGCGACGAGATGCTGACTTTTGATAATCTAACTTTCACAAGAACTGGCGGCCTTGGAAATCCAACATCAGATATTTGGCGATTGTTAGGTCAACGCTCATCTCGAATATATCGGCTGGGTGACCCAATAAATGAGTGATTTATTACTACTCGGTGGAGGGGGCTATGCCCTTTCTCTTTTGGATATACTTGAAGAGAGTAACATTAACATTCTGGGGTTTCACGCAAAAACCAAAAATACATTAACTAATCTAGCTTTCGTAAGTGACGTAGAAGCCTTAATTAAATCAAATCCAGAAGTGAGGTTAGTAAATGCAGTTGGAATCGCTTCGGGGATTAGTAGAAGAGCTAAAGTTTTTGAAAATTTCCAAGAAGAAATAGGTATTTTTGCATCCGTTATTTCAAGATATGCCTACATTTCGACTTACGCCAAAATTTCTGCAGGTGTACACATTTTTCATGACGCGGTTATTGAAAGAGGAGTTTCTCTAGATATGAATGTTGTTATAGGTTCAAGTAGTTCAATTCATCATGGCACTGAAATCGGAAAGCATAGTTTTGTCGGCCCGGGTGCCCGCGTTCTAGGGGAATGCCAAGTGGGTACGCACTCGGTTATTGGGAGTAATGCCGTAATTGCTCCAGGAATTATCGTGGGTAATCATTGCAAAGTCACTGCTGGAAGTTTTTTACGATCAAATCTATCTGACGGGGCTAAAAACTACTGATGTCTAATCGTGAATTATTTATTATGAACGTAGATGATACTTTACGGTCTGTAGTACAACATTTAGATTCATCTTATTTAAAAAATGTAATTATAGTAAATAATGAAAATAAAGTTATTGGCACTATAGGAAATCACGAAGTAAGAACTGCACTGTTGCTTAAAAAAGATCCAGAAACTCAATTAGGTGAAATAGTTCAGGAAGAGTTTAAATATGTTTCAGAGTCTACAACAACTAAGGAAGCCCGAGCATTACTCCATAAATTCTCATTAGATATTTTGCCAGTACTCAACAGTGAAAGAAAATTCATTTCTGCTCACACATCTTCGCGACGTGATGCATCTATATTGATTATGGCGGGTGGGTTAGGTTCTCGCCTTTACCCCCTCACTAATGATGTGCCAAAACCATTAATGCTTGTTGGGGGCAAACCCGTTATCGGGCACATTATAGATAAATACATTGGATCAGGATTCTTAACAATTTACATTTCCGTTTCGTACAAAAGCAGTTTAATTTTGAAATGGGTGAAGGACACCTATGCTCACAAAAATATCTCATTTCATTTCTTGAAGGATCCGGATGACACGCCATTAGGCACTGCGGGCGCACTCACACTTCTTCCACAAGAACTAGAATATGTAATAGTTCACAATGCGGACGTTCTTTGCGACTATGATGTTGATGATCTTTTAGACGACCACAAAAAATCAAAAGCTCAAAATACTATTTTGACATCAAAATGGGAAATTAGTTGCCCATATGGCGTAGTCCAGAAAAATCCAGATAACTTAACCTTTTCTATAATTGAAAAACCGATTATTGAAGAATGGATAAATGGAGGTATATACCTGATAAACAAGTCTTCATGGAGTGAATATCAAGCAAATTCAAGAATTGATATGCCAGAAATTATTGGTATGCAAAATTCTTCATTGAAAGTTTCAAACGTGTATCATCACAATGGTGAGTGGATTGACGTAGGAACACATGAAACCTTAAAAATTGCAGATACAAAAAATTGGGGATCGGAATAATGAAGAATGATTCACCTTACATAATTGCAGAAATGGCATGGGGCCATAATGGAAGTATTTTGCAAGCGAAGCGAATTATTGAAATAGCTGCAGATAACGGAGCTTCCGCGATATCAATTCATGTGACGAATCTTCCAAGTTACATGGTTCCCAATTATGGTGTCACCAAGGAGGCAGTATCTGTTAC
>JBBALS010000044.1:0-9948 GCA_040402915.1 Flavobacteriales bacterium | reverse complement strand
CAAGGTGTTTTAGAAATTTCTCAAGTACAATTTGCAATGTTCTTACAAGTCCAATAACCCAATCTATTTTTCCTTGAACTTCCTTTTTCTGTGCATTGTAGAAGTCCCAGAAATGAATTCCATAAACTTTCGTTTGTCTGATGTAATTTTCATTCACGTTTCAAAGTTATCCAATTCGACAACATATCGCAAATTAAACTTAATGTAATTTCGACTGAGCCTTCAAGGTTCTTGTATATAGCGGAAATCTCGAACTTTCAATCAAATTGTAATCTTAATATTGATTTCCTAGGTTTTAACATGAATGATTCTCATGTTATCTGAATCCTTTGGGAAACCATGTACTTTTGAAAAATATCATTTTGTCAACGATTCATTCTATGAAAGCAATACTTTCAATACTCTTGTTTTTTTCGCTAATTCCTGCTCATGCCCAATTCTCTGCAGATCTCGAAAAACTCTCTAGCATGATGGCTGGTTCATACAGTAGCGAAAAACAACACAATCAAGATTCAACTTTCTTTGATATTCGTTTGAAAATGGTTCCCATTTGGAAAGATCGGACCGATGCACGTTGGTTGTATGTGGAGCAAGCATTAGCAAGTAAACAAGATAAGCCTTATCGCCAACGTATTTATAAAGTTACAGAAGCTCAATCGGGTACTTTTGAGAGTGCTGTTTACACACTTAATTCTCCGCTCCGTTTTGTTGGGAATTTGAATTTGGTGGAAAAACTTTCGCCCGATTCGCTTCAGTTACGCGAGGGCTGTGCCGTGATATTAAAGAAAAAAGGAAGAAAGCGTTTCGTAGGCGCAACAGATGCAAAAAAATGTCCTTCTGATATGCGCAATGCAGCCTATGCAACCTCCGAAGTTATCCTGACATCAAAATCTATTTGCAGCTGGGATCGTGGTTATGACCGAGAAGATCGTCAGGTGTGGGGTGCCGAAAAAGGAGGATATCAGTTCCGTAAGATTAAACGTTAAGCGACTTTCCAAAAATCAAGAGGATTCTCTTTTTGAAAAACATACTGCGTTTCTGATACAAGTTTTTCGCTATCAATGGTTCGTGTTAGAGCATCGTCGCTCGTTTGCAAATTGGGGCTTTCAATTCCCATTGCTTTTGCTCCTGCTTCATAAAATGCTTGTCGGTTTGGATGCATAGGAGCGCAGACGTTGAAGATTCCTTCCATATGCTCCAATTCAAGTAGGCGTAAAATAACTCCAGTAGCATCATCGCGATGAATCATATTCACGGGTTCGTTGGCAGGCAATCGACTCGTACCAAAGCGCGCAGGATTTCTTTCATAGCCAACCAAACCACTCAGGCGAAGTATTAAAGCGTTTTTGTTCGATGACAAAACTGTATCCTCTGCATCCAAAATGCTTTGTGCTTCAGGAGTTTCCGCTTCGAACAATTGATCTTCTTTCCAATGTCCCGTTTTCTTTGGATAAACCGATGTGCTGCTAATCATAATCACCCGCTTACACGTTTCGGGTAACTGCTTCAAGATATGTTCTACTTTGATTGCATACGATGAATAATCACCCGATTTTCCGGGTGGGAAACTCAGTATGAGGGTTTCTGTCCAAAAGGAATGATCAATTTCATCCGCATCGTTTAACTGAATGAGAAATGCCTTTAATCCTGCTTTTTCAAACGCCGAAAGTTTTTCAACATGGGTGGTGGAGGCATTCACCTGATATTTCAATTGTAGAAGTTTTTCTCCTAAGGAAAATCCCAGCCAGCCGGCTCCCAATATGCTGATTGATTTCATCAAGTTTTACAATTAACGTCGACCTCTTCTGCCTCCCGACGATTTTTTATTGCTCGATTGTGCTCCAGGAAAATACGGTTTGTTACCAGGTGTTTTTCGCTTCTTTTGTGAAGATGCCGCAGGTGATTTCGACGTTGATTTTCTTTCAGAACTTTGCCCAGTTCGTTTTCTGTCTCCTTCCGAATTTCGTTTGTTGGAAGGTGGAGTTTTTTTCTTGGCAACCGAACTTGTAGAGGATTTCTTTTCAACCACATCACTCGAATGTTCGATCATCGCATTGATTCCCGCACGCTCATCTTTGGTCAATTCGCGCCACGTTCCTAATCCCAATCCTTTCAATGCCACGTTCATAATGCGTATGCGTTCCAACTTGGTCACTTCATAGCCAAAATGCTCACACATTCTTCTGATTTGACGGTTCAAACCTTGAATAAGAATGATTCTAAAAACGTTTGTACTTTCTTTTTGAATAAAACATTTTCGCGTATTCACACCCAAAACGGGAACGCCATGCCCCATTCCTTCAATAAAAGCATCAGTAATTGGTTTGTTAACGGTTACCAGATATTCCTTTTCGTGTTTGTTTCCAGCACGCAATATTTTGTTGACGATATCTCCATTGCTTGTCAAGAAAATTAAACCTTGTGATTCTTTATCCAAACGTCCAATGGGGAAAATACGCTGACCAAATTTGAGGTAATCGATGATGTTATCGCGCGCACCTTGTTCGGTTGTACAAACAATTCCGATGGGTTTGTTAAAAGCAATCAAGACTTCTTCATCAGCCGATTTGGCTTCAATTTCTTGCCCGTTTACCATCACATTATCGCCCGGTTTTACTTTGTCGCCCACATGAGCTCTACGACCGTTAATAAGCACATGTCCTTTTTCAATATACCCGTCGGCAACTCTTCTCGAGCAAAGTCCGCTTTCGCTTATGAATTTGTTTAGTCGTATTTCGTTGGATTCGTTCATCTTAAAATTAATTCTATTGACTTGATAATTGATTTTCTCTTGTAGTTTTATGCCTAAATCTTCCAACGTTTTCCATCGTTATATCTCAACCAGCTTGTACAAGTTTAATCAACATATCTTTTTTCTTGCCGTTTTACTTTTTGTGCAAAATAAAATAGAAGCACAAAGTTACTCTTCTAAATCGTTTTTTCGAACTTACGGTTTAACGACGAGCGATTATGGTACTTGCGTTTCAGAAACAGCTGATCAAGGATATTTGATGTCGTTCAATTCACCATTCAACGCACTTGTTGCAGGAGGATTAGTGAAAACCGATTGTTCAGGGGAGATTTTATGGCAACATCTCTATTCAGCGAACAATGAAACTGTTCTCACCAAGCAGGTAGAAGAAATTAATGGTAGTTTTTATCTGTTTGGTGCTGCTGGCAATACGCTCAATAATGCACAACTGTATTTTGCACAACTAAGTGCCGATGGAACTTTACTGCAGGCGAAATACATTCGTTGCACCAACTCCGATAATCCTGCTCGATTTATCCATGCTTCGAATGGCACTTGGTGGCTCATCAGTACTGGCGATAACAACGTGGATTATGAAAACATCTGCGTAACGCATCTCGATAATAATTTAAATCTTATCTCATCCAAGAAATATTCTCTTTCTCAAAAAGAACTGATTGTTGAATCTGCCGCCTTAACTCCCGATGGTGATCTTGTTCTTTGCGGTAATTACTCTAAGGGTAATACTTTCCGAAATGCATTCGTGATGCGCATCGGAGTAGGAGGTGAGCTTCGTTGGTTTTCTTCTGTAGGTCACTCGTATGATGTGTTTTTGAATGATGTAGTTACAGATGCTGCAGGTTTTAGTTATGCAAGTGGTTTTATGTATAATCAAGTTTCAGGATGGGACGCTATTTTGGTGAAACATGACTTAACGGGGATTTTATCGGGACAAGTTCAGATTGATATAACCCAAGATGATCGATTTCGATCTTTAGCTTACAGAGATGGAAATCTGATGTTGCTGGGTGATTTCGGAAGCTTTGATGACCGAAATATTTTCTGGGTGAAAATCAATGCAGCAAACGTATCGGTGGGTTATCCAGTTCAATTAGTGTGGGGTGGTCCTTACACGAATTATCCTTACAAAGTGGTTGCAGGTTCAGCTGGAAGTTGGCTGTTTACTGGCGATTTTGCAGAACCATCTGGTAAACGTAATGCTGGATTAGTCCGCTTGAACTCCTATGATCAACTTGGATGTAACGCATTGCCCATTGATAACTTTTCTCATGAAGTTGGTAGCTTAATTTCTGGAACTGAATATCCATTTATTCAAACTATTCAAGCTCAAGTGACAAATGCCAGTTTTAATGATATTCCATTGTTATACTCAACTACAGGCATTTGCGGTGTGTATTCTCCTTCACCAGCTGCTTCGTTCGAATTAACGGAAGATTGTCCGCTCAGTTGTGCTCAATTTACCGATCAAAGTCTATGTAATCCAACTTCTTGGTCTTGGGAGTTTTCCGAAGGTGATCCGCTTGTTTCGAGTGATCCTAACCCACGAGTTTGCTATAATTCTCAGGGAAAGAAAACGGTTAGCCTAACCGTAAGTAATTCGGATGGAAGCAGTTCGACTAGTTTTTCGGTGAATGTGAAAAAGGATTGTCCTTTAATCATTCCCAATACGTTTTCACCAAATGGTGACGGCATTAACGACATGTTTATTGTAAATGGCTTGAAACCGAACAGTACTTTTTATGTGTACAATCGATGGGGTAAAAAAGTATTTGCGTCATCGGCTTACAAAAATAATTGGGACGGAAAAATTCAGAATTCAACCGGAGAACCAACGAATGAACTCGTTCCGGAAGGTGTTTATTATTATACGTTAGAATCTTCTAATGGAACAAAGAATAACGGCTATATTCAAGTCGTTTATTGAATATTTTGCTTAAAAAGCGCCTCCAAAACTAATCCCAAGCCAAGGGAAAAAGGTGAAATCTGCATTGCTGTTTGGATTGATAAAGGGTGTAAGTGCGAATCGAAATAAAAAGCCATCTCTACTTTCAAATCGGTATCCTACAATTGGGTTCGCATACATGGAAGTGTTTTCATTTCCGTCTAATAAACCAATACTGTAAACACGTAAAGCATTTAAGCCAATTTCAAATTTACTTTCTCCTTTTCCTAAACATGCGTTAAAACCTAAAATGGGCAAAGCATTAATTAAAATTGCTGTGCCAATACCTATTCGAGCATTTATAGAAACTACATCGTCTTGCCAAACACAACGTTCGTAGTTAGCAGAAATTCCAAATCCGGATCCCAAAAGTTCACCATAGATTTTGTTTTGATGGTTTTTAGCAAACGTCTTTTCACTCTTGTAATAATACCGAATGGTGTCGTTTTGAGCTTGAATGCTTGAAATTAACCCACCAAAAACGATAAGACTAGCAGTTACAAAACGTTTTTTCATAGGTCGTTTTTTTAATAATAATTATCAAACCTGAATCACACCCACATTATAGCGTTTTTCAATAGGAGCATGATTCGCTGCTTCAATCCCCATCGAAATAGCCTTACGTGTATCCATCGGATCAATAATCGCATCTACCACCAAACGTGCAGCGCTGTAGTAGATTGATGTAGTTTTTTCGTAATGATTGAAGATCTTGTCGTAAATCGCTTTTTCATCCTCTTCGGTAATCACTTTGCCTTTTGCTTTCAAGGAGCTCACTTCAATTTGAAGTAAAACTTTTGCTGCTTGTGCACCGCCCATCACGGCAATTTTAGCACTTGGCCAAGCCAACATCAGACGAGGATCGTATGCTTTTCCGCACATGGCGTAATTGCCGGCGCCGTAACTGTTTCCAATAACTACCGTGAATTTTGGAACAACGCTGTTCGCCATGGCATTCACCATTTTAGCGCCGTCTTTTATAATTCCACCATGTTCCGAACGTGAGCCCACCATAAAACCGGTTACATCTTGAAGAAACACCAAAGGGATTTTTTTCTGGTTACAATTCATGATAAAACGAGCTGCTTTATCGGCAGAGTCGCTGTAAATAACTCCACCCAATTGCATTTCGCCTTTCTTGCTTTTTACCACTTTGCGCTGATTGGCAACAATACCAACAGCCCATCCTTCAATGCGCGCTAATCCACACACAATGGTTTGCCCAAAGTTTTCTTTGTATTCTTCGAATTCCGAATTGTCAACGATGCGATGAATGATTTCGCGCATCTCATAAGGTTTCTCGCGCGAGTCAGGTAAAATTCCGTAAATCTCATTGGGATCTTTTGCTGGTGCTTCTGCTTTTGCACGATCAAATCCTGCTTTTTCTGGAGCACCTACTTTATCCATGATATTGCGAATACGCGTAAGGCAATCTTCGTCGTTTTCGCATTTGTAATCCGTAACACCGCTGATTTCGCAATGTGTGGTTGCGCCTCCCAATGTTTCATTGTCGATGTCTTCGCCAATGGCTGCTTTTACCAGATATGAGCCCGCCAAAAAGATGGTACCTGTTTCTTTCACAATCATGGCTTCGTCGCTCATAATGGGCAAATACGCACCACCGGCAACGCAACTTCCCATCACCGCCGAAATCTGCAAAATGCCCATGGACGACATAATTGCATTGTTTCGAAAAATGCGTCCAAAATGTTCTTTATCAGGGAAAATTTCATCCTGCATAGGCAAATAAACACCTGCGCTATCAACCAAATAAATGATTGGCAAACGATTTTCAATGGAAATTTCCTGGGCACGAAGATTCTTTTTTGCTGTAATTGGAAACCAAGCTCCTGCTTTTACTGTGGCATCATTGGCAACTACAATACACTGACGACCTTTCACATAACCGATCACCACCACAACGCCACCACTTGGGCAACCACCGTGTTCTTCATACATGCCATCACCAACAAA
The DNA here is from genome assembly GCA_040402915.1 of Flavobacteriales bacterium. Lineage (GTDB taxonomy): Bacteria > Bacteroidota > Bacteroidia > M30B66 > M30B66 > CALQRR01. Next base: position 3,259 of record JBBALS010000044.1, on the reverse strand, counting down.
AGTACCAATTTCTTGTTGAGGTGCACCTTTATCTAGTAGGAAAGAAATGCGCTCACGGGCAGTCATTTTGCCTTTTTCGTGTTCTTTGTCGATGCGCTTTTGCCCACCGCCTTGCATCACTTTTTCTAACTTCTGCCGCATCGACGAAAGCAGCAACTTCATGGTATCTTCGTTTCGGTTTGCTTCAATCGTGTTGCTCATGATGTAGATGATGTTATGATATTAATCCTGGATTATTGATCCCATCGCAGAGAATTTATCAATGCGCATCTCAATTCTTTTTTCAGGTTTTATTTTACTGAGCTTAGTCAAATGTTTATTGATTTCAGTCTTCACATTCGTAAAAACTTCGTGAAAGTTTGTATGAGCACCGCCGGTTGGTTCTGGAATAATGCCGTCAATCAATTTGTTTTTCAGCATGTCTTGCGCGGTAAGTTTAAGCGCAGTAGCCGCACGTTCTTTAAATTCCCAACTTCTCCACAAAATAGACGAGCAACTTTCTGGAGAGATAACCGAGTACCAAGTGTTTTCGAGCATGAGCACTTTATCTCCAATGCCAATTCCCAAAGCACCACCAGAGGCTCCTTCGCCAATAATGATGCAGATTACAGGAACGCGCAGTTTGGTCATTTCGTAAAGATTACGGGCAATGGCTTCTCCTTGACCACGTTCTTCAGCTTCCAAACCCGGATATGCTCCAGGAGTATCAATAAACGTAACGACTGGAATGTCGAACTTCTCTGCAAGCTTCATCAGACGGAGAGCTTTTCTATATCCCTCGGGATTGGGCATTCCAAATTTTCTGAATTGGCGCATTTTGGTATTTGCTCCTTTTTGCTGTCCAATAAACATAACCGATTTCCCATCCATGCATCCTAAACCACCCACCATGGCTTTATCGTCACCAACGGTTCTATCGCCATGCATCTCGGTAAAATTACCATCCGTCATGAAGTTGATGTATGCCAATGTGTAGGGTCTTTCTGGATGACGCGAAACTTGAACGCGTTGCCAAGGAGTTAACTCACTGTATATCGATTTGCGTGTGGAATCAATTTTAGACTCAAGCTCTTTGATGGCTTTGCTCATGTCAATTTTACTCGATTCGGCCAATGAACGCGCTTGTTCGAGTTGGTCAAAAAGTTCCGCAATGGGTTGTTCAAAATCTAGAAACGTCATAATAAATCCGAATTCAGGGTGCGCAAGTTACACATTCGAATCAATAACGTATTTTCGAATGCCCTAAAAATTTGCTCTGGTTTAACTTAAGTGCCTGATAATGTTTATTCAAATCTGAAATGATTGTATTTCCGCCCTGCAAAATAAATCTAGGATTGTACGTAACAGCCAAACGTGAGGATGGATTTCACGCTATTTCGAGTGTGTTTTACCCAATTGACTTATTTGATGCATTGGAAATAATTAAAGATTCGGCTGAAGATGGAACGTTTGTTTTTTCTTCAAGTGGATTGGAAATTCCTGGAAATACGGATAGTAATTTGGTTGTGAAAGCATATAAAATGCTCGATGCTCTTTATGGTTTGCCTGCGGTGAAAATCCACTTACACAAAGTTATCCCGATGGGTGCAGGTTTGGGTGGTGGTTCATCCGATGGGGCTTGGGCTTTACGATTGTTAAACGAATTATTTGCTTTGCACATTCCTCAAGAAAAACTACAAAATTTAGCTGCAAATCTAGGCTCAGATTGCCCGTTTTTTATTTTCGATGAACCATGCGCAGTGAGTGGAAGGGGAGAGGTGCTAAGTCCTTTTTCTTTGCCTTTGGATGGATATTCAATCTGCTTAATAAATCCAGGAATTCATATATCAACGGCTCAAGCTTTTCAGTCGGTAAAAATAGAAGATGAACCCGAAAAATGGATGGATCAATTGCAGCTTTCTCCCGAAAAATGGACGTTTCAAAATGCATTTGAAGTCGGAATAGAATCGATACATCCCGAAATAAATCAAATTAAACAGAAGCTAAAAGAGGGAGGTGCTTTGTATACTTCAATGACTGGAACGGGCTCTACCGTTTTTGGAATCTTCAAAGAGAAACCAAGCATGGAAGGGAAGTTTCCGGGCTACTTTTCGAAAGTAATTGAATCCTTATAGAATTTTCTTGATTACGCCATTTCCGGTTTTTTCTTCGGAAATTATTACGCCTTGTCCTTTGTAATAGATGTTTCCATCGCCTCGTAATCGAAATGTAAACGTTTGATTGCCATAAACTCTACAATCGGCAGAGCTTTTACTTTCAACATACACATTTTGCGCCTGTAAATCGGTGTAATCGCCAAATGCTAAAGAAGACATATACACTGTTAATTGCTCCGTTTTTCCGTGAATGATGGCATCTCCAGCTCCAGTGTGTTGAATAATATTGGTTAACTGATTATCGACCATTAAGTCAATATTGCCTGATGCATCGCGATATTCTACCACCAATTTTGGGAATCTCAAGGTGTCTTTGTTGGTAATATTACTCGCACCCCACATCACAATGTGTTGAAGATTATTGGTGTGGACTTCAATGTTCACGGGAATTTTATAGCTTCTTACCCAATTGCATTTGTTGTTGCTTCGCAAGGTAAGTTCCCCGTCTTTTATCTCGGTTTCTATCATATCCAGCAAATGCTCACCAGCTTCCACAACTGCGAAATTCACACTATCCTGAACGAGAACTATATTTAAGCGACGATCAACATAGATGCTATCGAAGTCACCGAGTATGCGTGTTTCCTTTTTAACAATGCCGGTTCCTTTAAAGCAATCGCCCATGTTTTCCTTTTTACAAGAAATTAACACGATGCTAAAAATCGAAAGTAGGAGTAACTGTTTCATCGGAAGAAATAACCAATTCCAAATTCGGCGTAATCGGCTTTTGCAAAATGGGTTTTCAAACAAATTTGAAAAGTTAAATTATGGGGCAAATGATACCGCATGCCAATACGTTGGTAAAAAATAGGGTCTTGTTTGTAAGCATCAATCACATAAAATCCTTGTTGAATTGGGAACGTAACTTTTCCAACGTGCAATTCATAATCGGCTGTTAGCCCAATGCGAACAGGCACATCGAGCGATTTTCCTTGTTGACGAAATTCTTCCTTCAAAGAAGCATCATACATAAAATCGATCCCCGTTCCGTAAGAACTTTTGGGGCTAAAGCGTTTAAGCGCATTGGCGGAAAGAGTAACTGCTGCAAATTTTTTGCGATTCACCGGTTCGGTTTCTTTGACAACACCACCCAATGAAGCGAT
>JBBALS010000043.1:0-9980 GCA_040402915.1 Flavobacteriales bacterium | reverse complement strand
CAGAAAACCAACTGATTTGATTTCCATTTATTATCTGTTTGCAATTAATTGTAGCAGTTTTCAAGATTCGGGAAGGATTTCTTTGTTAAGCTCCTTCTTTTCTTTGCTTCTTTTCCAAATCACCTCGCCTACAACGGTCGACATAATTAAAACAGCTCCTATATAAAATCCAGAACCCAATAATTTGTGTTCTTGAAATACAATAAAGGCAAGAGCAATTCCATAAACTGGTTCTAAATTAATTGCCAAATTCACGGTAAAAGCACTCAAGGACCTCAAGGAACTAAGCGATAAATTAAAGGCGATTACCGTACAAAATAAACTCAGCAGGAATAAGTATCCCCAATCGGAACTTATGGGAAGCCAACTGCCTTGAGGAAACCAAATATTCACTAATGGCATAAACATGGTGAGCAAAATAAATCCCAAGCTCATTTCATACAATGACAGCAAGCGCGAATCGTATCTATTTACAATGGATTTGTTAAACACTGTAAATAGGGCACTAAAAAATGCAGAGGCTAATCCAACCAAAATACCGACAATATGCTCTTGTTGGTCGGTTGCCATAAAGGAGACTCCAACAATTACGAGTAAGGAAAATACGATTTGAGGAGCTGAAATTTTTCTTCTGAAAAAAACAGGTTCCAAAATAGCCGTAAATAAAGTAATGGAAGAAAGGCAAATCATGGCCACCGAGACATTCGCCAGTTTAATGGAGCCATAAAAGAGTATCCAGTGAAAAACAATGGCCAAAGAAATCATGCCTATTTGAAGAAATTCACGCCAAGGCAAAATGCGAAAACGGCCAATGAATTTAACGTAAATGAACATCAACACCGCGGTCATCCAGAGTCGATGCCAGACCAATAATCCTGCATCGAGGGTTATGAGTTTCCCAAGAATTCCTGTAAAACCAAATAAAAATACGGCCGAATGAAGTTCAAGATAAGCCGTTGGATTTCTTTTATTACTCATCTATTAGATTAGATAATGGGGTTTCCCAAGAGAATGGTTACTTGAAAAATGGATTGTGTAAACGCTCGTTTCCGATAGTAGTTGATGGCCCATGACCAGAATGGACGGCTGTATTATCCGGCAAAGTGAACAATTGAGTTCGAACACTTTCCAAAAGTACGTCCAAATTCCCTCCAGGTAAATCGGTGCGGCCAATACTTCCTTGAAAAAGAACATCTCCAGCAATGACAAAATTTTGAGTTGCCGAATACAGCGAAACTTCTCCTGGCGCGTGACCTGGCGTGAAAAGCAATTGAATACGCTCATCACCCAAAATAATATCTTCCAAACTATCCAAACTTAGCAGAGGTTCTGGCTGCGGCTCCGATTGAATTCCCCACATGGAGCCATACGATTCGACCGCATTTAATAGCGGTAAATCAAGCGAATGTATTTCGGGAGTTAATCCATACATGTTGCTTACAAAAGGATTTCCTAAAACATGATCGATGTGGCAATGCGTATTTATTAGTCGAACGGGATTCAACCCTTTTTCCTGAATAAAATCCTGCAATTGTTTCTTTTCCTGCGGGGAATAACATCCGGGATCTACAATAATACAGTCGTGGTTTTCGGCCCAAATGAGCCAAGTATTTTCCTGAAAAGGATTGAAGGTAAAATGATGTAAATGAAGCATAGCGAAAGATGCAAAAATAACGGGCTTTTCATACATTTACCAAAATACCTTTTCTTGCGAATTCTGCTCATCTATAGTATCATTTTATTGGCTATAACGCCTGTAAATGCTCAATTTTATAATGGGTCGAAGATGGATTTTGGAAAAAATCGAATTCAGTATAAACCCATCGAATGGTCGTTTTATCGATTCGAACGCATGGATGTTTATTTTTATTCCGGAGGAAAAGAGCTCGCCAAACGGACTGCTCAAACTGCCGAATCTACTCTTGCAGAATACGAACAACTGTTCGATTACACCCTCGAAAATAGAATTCAGTTACTCGTTTTTAACCGACTCTCCGATTTAAAACAAAGCAATGTTGGGCTTGGCGGACAAAGCACCGATAACCTTGGAGGAACGACACGCATGGTGGGCAGCAAGGTTTTGTTGTATTTCGAAAATGGAACGTCATCATTTGTTGAACAAGTTCGAAGTGGCATAGCGGAAGCTGTTGTAAATGAATTTCTTTACGGAAGTGATTTTCGCGATCGCCTTCGAAGTTCTACCTTGCTTAATATTCCGAATTGGTATCATAAAGGCTTGGTAAATTGGATGAGTCGTCCATGGAATTCTAGACTTGACGACCAAGTTCGGGATGGTATTTTATCTGGCCGTTTCTTAAAATTTAATCGACTCGAAGGAAACGACGCCTTGATTGCCGGGGAATCAATCTGGCATTACATTGCTGCAACATACGGAACGAAAGTAATTCCAGACATCGTTGAAATGACACGCGCCGGTAAAAGTGTGGAAACGGGATTTGAATCGGTGCTTGGCATTGGATTGAAAAGTCTTATCCAAGAATGGCTAAACTATTACGATAAACGTTATTACTACAAAACACCTCCTTTCAAAGAGGCGCTTGGGGAAAATCAAATTAAAAAATACAGGAAAGGTTATCAATATAGAGAAATCAAACTCAGCAATGATGGAAGATACCTTGCTTATGTGAGAAATGAATTTGGGAAGAATATCCTCTTTTTACATGATTTCAAAACCGGAAAAAGAAAGAAAATTCTGCGTATTGGAAAGAAGCTTCCCAACTTTAACGACTTAAGCTATCCTGTTTTAGCTTGGCATCCAAACGGCGAAGTCTTACTTTACTGCGACGAACACAAGAGCAGATTACGTTTGAATTTTTATTCCTTGAAAGAAGGAAGTGTTCAAAGGAAATTCATCGACCATGTAAATAAGGTAATGAGTATGTCGGTTTCGCCCGATGGGAAAAGCATTGCAATGGTTGCGCTCAAAGATGGACGAAATGACTTATTTATCTTCAGCAATATTGCCAATACCTTTAAACCCATCACAATGGATGAATGGGACGAAGCAAATCCACAATGGATGCCCGATGGAAAGCAAGTTGTTTTTAGCTCAAACAGAAAAAACGATTCCTTGTATGTGCCCGGAGTTTTACCTCAAATTCCATCTCACGCTCATGACCTCTTTCTCGTTCGGCCTTTCGAAAATGAGAGTGTAATTAAGCGACTTACAAACACTCCTTATATTCATGAGCAGCAAGCTATTCCACTAAGCAATAGCAGCTTAACTTATTTGAGCGACGCCAACGGAATAACAAATCGCTATGCAGCATATTTCGACAGTAGCATTGCCTTTGTTGATACAATTACCCATTACCGATATTTTCTAGTATCAAGACCAATTTCTAATTATCAACATGGAGTCATTGAACATGCTGTGAATTCGAGTGGGAAGGTTTTTGAGCTCATTGAAAAAAATGGGAAACCTTTTATCATCAAAAGCACGAATGATTCCACATTCCAAGACAATGCCCAACTCCCTTTAACGCAATGGGCAAATCAGCTAAACCCGATACAAGTTAAAAATCCATCGCCTACAAAACCAATTATTCCAAGTCCTGAAACACCTAAAGTTCGAAAAATAGTGGTGTTTGGAGATGATAAATCAAAGCAAGAGATTTCCCCTTTTAAAAACGAATCGAAAGCAGGAGCCGATGCATTCAAACTCACCCGTCAACGCTTTTATCAAACAGCCTATTACACTGATTTTTTAACAACTCAACTCGATCGTGGTTTCTTAAATCAAACCTACCAACCATTTTCAGAAAGTGGCTTCCAAAACCCTCCTGCTAACGGACTATTTCGCATTGGCCTATCCGATCTATTTGAGGATTATCGAATAACAGGAGGGATTCGTTTGGCCGGAAATTTAACTGGAAATGAATACCTGCTTGCGTTTCAATCTCAAAAACAACGTCTCGATCGAACGCTTATACTTCACCGACAAGGTTTGCAAAGCAATTTAATTGATGGCACCCGCGTACTTCTTCATACAGTAAGTGGAAAATTATCGTATCCTTTCAGCGAAGTGGCCCGCATTGATGGAAGTCTATCCTATAGAAACGATCGAACCGTTTTTATTTCAACCGACTACGCTAATCTTTTGAGGCCAACTAATTTCGCCCATTGGGGAATTGCAAAAACTGAATTTGTTTTCGACAATACATTCCCAGCAGGTCTTAATATGATGACGGGAACGCGTTTTAAAATCACCGCCGAACATTTCCACCGGCTCGAAGAACGCAAAACTTCTGTAACTGTTATAGGTGCCGATTTTAGGCAATATGGAAGAATTATGCGTGAAATGATTTGGGCGACACGATTGGCTGGTGCAACCTCTTTTGGACCAAACAAAGTAATGTATTATTTAGGCGGTGTTGATTCTTGGTTTGTTCCGAAATTCGACTATTCACTTCCTTACGACGAAGATCAAAAATACATATTCCAAACCTTGGGTACCAATGTTCGTGGGTTTTATCAGAACTTCCGGAATGGCTCTAGTTTCGCGGTTTTCAATGCCGAAGTCCGATGGAATATTTTACGCTACCTATTTAAATTCCCCTTAAAATCGGACTTTCTAAACAATATTCAAGTTGTTGGTTTCGCCGATGCAGGAACCGCTTTTACGGGTTCTTCTCCCTATTCGGATGACAATACATTTAATCAAAAAACAATCGAAAGTGGTCCAATAAAAGTGGTTTTGAAAAATCAAAGAGAGCCCTTGGTTGCAGGTTTCGGAATGGGTGTGCGCACGCGGATACTTGGTTATTTTGTTCGATTAGATATGGCCCGAGGTTTAGATGATGGTATTTTATTACCTTCGGTTTTATATCTTTCTTTCTCAACCGATTTTTAGATCAATGTCAAAAAAAACACCCATGGGCATAACTACGATTATCATTCTGCTTGTTATCGGATTGTTCGCAGGAATTGCGAGCGGACTTGTTGGAATTGGCGGAGGAATTATCATTGTTCCCGCCTTGGTTTATTTCCTGAGCATGTCGCAACAAGGAGCTCAAGGAGTTTCCATTGGTATGCTCCTAATGCCGGTTGGATTTTTAGCAGCTTACAATTATTATACAGCAGGAAATTTAAACTTCAAATACAGTCTAATTATCGGATGCACCTTTATTGTAGGAGCCTGGCTTGGGTCTAAGATATCCTTGCAAATTTCACCCGACACCATGCGCATTATATTCGGTGTTTTTATTTTGTTGATTGCGTTGAAAATGATTTTCAACAAATAGAGATTAAATGGATTCAACTATTAAACAGCAAATTCAGGAGGAAGCCGCACGTGTTTTTCCAATCGTTCAAATAATACGACGTCATATTCATCAGCATCCCGAACTTTCTTTTGAGGAAATCAAAACGAGTCAATATGTTGCAAGGAAGCTATCCCAATTTGGAATTGAATTCACTACGGGATGGGTTGAAACTGGCATTCGAGCAGTTATAAAAGGGAAAGGAAAAGGAAAGACCATTGCCCTTCGGGGAGATATGGATGCATTGCCTATTTTGGAAACAAATGAAACAGATTACACATCGGTGAATGCGGGTGTGATGCATGCTTGTGGCCACGATGTTCATACTGCATGTGTTTTAGGCACTGCAATAATTCTACAGAAGTTAAGCGATTTGTGGTCGGGTGAAGTGGTACTGATTTTTCAACCGGGAGAAGAGAAACTTCCTGGAGGAGCGCGCTTGATGTTGGAAGCTGGGATTTTTGAGGATGCAGCTCCAACATCTGTTCTTGCTCAACATGTTTTTCCGTCATTGCCAGCCGGCAAAGTAGGTTTTAGAGCGGGCATGTACATGGCGTCAACCGATGAATTATATATTACCGTTCGTGGAAAAGGTGGGCACGGAGCCATGCCACATCAAGTGCATGATCCCATTGTGGCAAGCGCGCAAATAATACTTTCACTTCAGCAAGTTTGCAGCAGACTAGCAGCACCCGGAATTCCAACCGTTCTTTCCATTGGAAAAATAATCGCTAACGGAGCAACCAATGTAATTCCGGACGAAGTAAAACTCGAAGGGACATTTAGAACCATGGATGAAAACTGGAGAATGCGGGCTCACGAGCACATTCACCGAATTTGCACCGAAACAGCACATGCTTTTGGGGTAAAAGCCGAAGTAGATATTCGCAAAGGCTATCCCGTTTTGAATAACAATGAACCACTTACCGAACGTTGTATGCTTGCTGCACGAGAGTATTTAGGAGATGAAAATGTTACCCTACTCGAAAAGCGAATGACCGCCGAAGATTTTGCCTGGATTGCGCAAGAATATCCTGCTTGCTTTTATCGATTAGGAACTGCTGGTGAAAATGGAGCATATACTGCAGGTGTTCACACGTCCAATTTTGATATCAACGAACAAGCATTAATTACTGGAGTTGGCCTTATGACTTGGCTAACATTAAAGGAGTTGGAATCTAATTAATTCCACAAACAATATCCGATAGAGCTTGCAAAGAAGTAAATGGTGCAATATGCACATCCACTATTCCACTATTTTTTAGGGCATTTGCAGTACTTTGTCCAATAGCCACACATATCGGATGCTGCCTTTGAATTTGACCTTTTAAGGCATTCACCGAAGATGGACTTGTAAATACCCAAATATCAGCATCGATATTTCTATCTATTTCCTTTTCAATAGTTCTATAAGTTGGAATGTCGTAAACAGTTGCTTTATTTTCCAATTGCATTTGCACAGATCTTAAGCTGTTTTCTGCACAAGGAAAAATGATTGTTTTATTCTTTGCTAATTCGAGAAATTTTTCTCCAACTAAAGATGGATCTTCATCATTTCCAACAAATTCGGGATGTATACCATATTCCTTTAACGCTGCTAAAGTTCCAGAACCCAGAGCCGCGACTTTGGTTTGAGCAGCCAACATACCTTCTTGTGAATAAAAGTAATAAACTGAACGCGGACTCGAGAAAAACACCCAATCAGCAAAAGGAATGTGACGTATTTCAATAGCTTCGAATGTTATGGGTGAGAATGCATCAACCTCAAAACCGTAGTTTTTCAAGTTTCGAATTAACACGTCCGATAATTCTGGTTCGCGGCTAATAAATACTTTTCGCTTTTCGAAGCGATTAAGAGCGATCAAAGCCTCGTCTGCTAATTGTTCAGGATTTTCACCACGTAAAAATATTCTTCGGAATGGTCTTCCATCGAGCGGTTGCAAAGAAGCCCAAAGTTGATATCCCTGAATTGACTTTTCGCAATAAACCCCCAAAGGCAGTAAGCAGCCCCCGTCCAAACGGTTCAACACTTTACGTTCGGCGAAAATGGTTTCTGCCACATCTGGATGATTTATGTGAGCAACAATATTTTTCATCTCTTCATCATTTTCACGAATCTGAAAAGCAAGAACTCCTTGCGCCGGAGCAGGTATGAAAAAATGTGGAGATAGAATTTCTCGATGCAGCTCACCTAAATCCAATTCGAGTCGGTTTAAGCCAGCAGAAGCTAAAACAATTGCATCGTATTGCCCATCAATCAGTTTCTGAACACGCGTTGGAACATTGCCCCGTAAATCGATAATTTCCAAGTCCGGCCTTATGGAAAGTAACTGTGTTTTTCTTCGAAAAGAAGATGTTCCAACTTTAGCATTTAGTTTCAAGCCCAATTCTTGAGAATGATCTATTGCATCTGGTTTAATGAGAAGCGACTCAGAGCAATCTTCTCTGTACGAAACTCCTGCAATAGCAAGTCCTTCGGGAGATGTGGTTGGTAAATCTTTATGAGAATGGACTGCTAAATCAATCTCATTCGATAATAAAGCTTCTTCAAGTTCTTTAGTGAAAAAGCCCTTCCCTTCAATTTTATCGAAAGAAAGATGTTGTATTTGGTCACCCTTCGTTTTTATGATGTTGATTTGAACTTCAAAACCTAGGGACTCTAATTGGCTCCGTGTAAAATGTGCTTGCCATAAAGCTAGATCACTTCCGCGAGAACCAATAATAACTTTACGTAACATGATTAATGCTTGTCCAACAATATTTCTTTTGCCATTTTCATTGGCACACTAATGTATTTCTTTTCGAAATAGGTCAGCATTTTTTCTAAAACTTGCCGCGATGCATCATCCATTTCTTCCAACTCACGGGCGAACACATGATTTGTTGCATGGTCACGAATTTCTTTCACTTTTTGAGGAATGTCTTTCATGGCGCGTTCAACCACCCGTTCGCGAAACATGTGACGAAATTCATCGAAGTGTTTATCGATAATTTCTTCGCATTGAGCCAAAGCAGTTAGTCTAAAAGCGCGATTCTCTTCAGCCATTTGTTTCAAACTCTCCACTAAAATAGGCCTTACGTCAAATTCCTTATAAATATGAGGCGAAACATCATTGGGAATAGCTAAATCAATTACGATTTTAGAGTCTTTTTCCGATTGAAGCAATTGCTTGTAAAGCTTTGTATCAATAATGTAATCTGAAGAGGACGTACATGAAACAAGAACGTCAAATCCATTTTCATACGTGTTTAACGAAGACAATGGAAAAGCTACACCACCAATATTTTGTGCTAGGATTTGTCCATTTTCGAGGCTTCTATTAAATACCACAAAATTCCGGAAACCGTGTTTATATAGGTATTTGCAAAGATTGGTATTGGTTTGCCCAGCTCCTACGATAATAAATCGCGCATCTTTTTTAACATTCAAACTCCGCAATTGACGGTAAGCCAATGAAACAACAGAAACGGGATTTCGGGAAATAGGTGTTGATGTAAAAACTTCTTTAGATGATTCAATCACCTTACGAATAAGCAAACGAATAGAATCGCCGCTCAATTTATCTTTCACCGAAGTTTCGAATGCTGAACGAACTTGGGTAATTATTTCACGTTCGCCAACAACCAAAGAATCCAATGAAGCGGCAACTTGAAATACATGTCGAATAGCTTCGTCGCCAGATAAAACTTGAGATTGATCTATTGCCAATTGAATTTCATTAGCATCCCATTGTGGAGCAAATGCTTTGAAAAACTTTGATAAATATGGAGTGTTTAATTCTTCATCAGTAAGCAAAATAAATTCTACGCGATTGCATGTACTTAAATAAAGAAGTTCTAAAATATTAACTTCAAACTTGAGTTTGTCGAGTCGAGATTTCCGAAAATCCGGCTCAATATGGTAACGTCCAACCTGTTCTAAGGGGGTTTTACGATGAGAAAATGCGATAACCTTAAAGTCCTTCAAAACAATTTTTCAGACTACAAAAGTACATCATCATTTCTTTAGAATGTCATTGATTTGTAAAAGCGCGCATTTCATTTTTTATCATTACAAATAGAATAGATTGATACATACAATTTCAACAACACAGACAACTTTCATCATTCATTTTGCATGATAAATAACCATAAAGAGTTATTTAATTTTTTATTCCGCAAAACATATTAAATAAATATATCATTATATCTACTTATATATTAAATAGTTACGCCTTATTTTATAAAGAAAAGGGGTTAATAATCAGTTTTAACCAATTAAAAAAAGATTATTTTTCTTCTTGTGATAATAAACTTTGTAAATTTGTTTTTCAACCATCTTATTCAGAATTCATGAAAAAACAAGCGGATCGATTGAGACTTATTCGTGTCTCAAAGGGAATGTCCCAAGAAAATGTAGCCAAAGCATTAGACATTACTGTTGGTGCTTATTCAAAAATTGAACGTGGCGTTACCAAATTAAGTTTGAATCGCCTTGATGATCTTTCCAAAATTTTCGACATCGAGCTAAATGATTTTATCCGTTACCTAAATGGAGAGTCTGATAGCCTAGATCGCAAATTGAATATCCCAGGACAAGGAGTTCAATCTAATTATGGAAACCAAAATGCACCAGTTGATTCAGAAGTTGCGCTCTTGAGAAAGATTATCAATCTTTATGATGAAAGCAAGGAATTGAACACCAAAGCTGTTATTCGC
>JBBALS010000042.1:0-10087 GCA_040402915.1 Flavobacteriales bacterium | reverse complement strand
TTTATTAACAATCAGCATTTAAGAACAGATTAAATCCTTAACTAAACGACATTGAATTATGAATTACGAATTATGGATTATGGATTATGAATTATTGATTATGAATTAGTAATTACGAATGATGAATTACAGATTACGAATGTATGTTTTAGCGTAAGAAATAGTCTTATGGAAATTGATTCTTAAATACAGATGAGTTTAATCAGCTATTTTTATTTTCGATTATATCATTGAAAACAGGATTTTAATTATATTTTCAAAGTTGAAATTTGCTTATATATATTCTCTAATTGATTGGTTTATAACAAATGGATGCGTAAGAAAATCATTATTATAATTTCAAAAAATTCTTGACTCTCAAAGAAGATTGTTAGCTTTGTCTTAACCAAATTTCAAAAATCAACAAATGAAAAAACTCATTGCTTTATTTGTAGCATCATTGCTATCCTTTGCGATTGTAAACGCACAAAATTGTGACTTTACATTTTCTCAAAACCCATCGGGATCTTATACGTTTACTGCTCCAAGTGGACTAGCAAATAGTGGCTACGCATTTCAGTGGTCATTAAACAATGGTTCCGCTTATCAATCGGGATACAGTATCGAATTTAGTTATACAACAAACATGACTGATGTTGTTAGTATGTATGTTTTTGCTGGAGGTCCTGATAGTTCCATTATTTGTTCTTCAACTCAAACTATTTCAGTTACAGGAACAAATCAAGGTGGTGGTTGTGATATTGTTGCAAGCCAAGCAAATTTGCCTGCCAATACATACAGTTTTTCTATTCCTGGTGCTAACTATCCAGCAACATGGACATTTGCAGACGGAACAACTGCATCAGGTTTTGATGTGACACATACATTTACAAGTCCAGGTATGTATACCATTTGTGGAAACATTATGGGCGGTGGTTTTACATGTACAGATTGTATCGATATTTATGTAATGGGCGATTCTACCAATGTGACTCCAACTTGTAACGCTGATTTTTATGCATCAACTTCAGCATTAGTTGGGTATTATATTCCAACAGGAAATTACTATTCAAATTCTTCCTCATATTCATGGTCATTTGGAGATGGTTCTTCTTCAACATCAATGTATCCTTATCACGAATACACAACTTCGGGAACATACGATGTATGTTTAATCGTTAATGACGGAGAGTGCGGTGATACTTCTTGTCAGTATGTATATATTCCAACGAACAATACTTTCCCTAGCGATTCATTGTGTTATGCTGGTTTCGTAATATCTCAGGATAATCCATTTGAAGTTTCCATTGTAAATACTTCATCTGACTTAAATTCTGTTTATACATGGACGCTAAGTTCAGGTTTGTTAACGGTAACTGCAACCGGAGCTTTTCCAACTATTGTAGTTGAAAACACAGGTAGTTATTTATTGTGCATTACTTTTACAAATGCTATTGGATGTACTTCAACATTCTGCGATTCAATTGTTGTTGATGCGAATGGAATGATTGGTGGTCGTTTAAGCTCTGTTGGTTTTACAATCAATGTTGTTAGTCCGCAAACCATCACTGGATATGATATTACAGGAATTGAGAATGTAGAAAACGCAACTATTTCGGTATATCCAAATCCGTTCAATGATGTGCTTTCTCTTTCAGGAGTTGCAAGTAATTCAACTATTCAAATTTTCTCTGTTGATGGTAAGAATGTATATCAAGGAAATGCAACAAGCTCATCACTTAATACTTCAAATTTAAGTGCTGGTGTTTACATTCTTTCTATTACCGATGTTCAAGGAAATCGTCAGGTTCAGAAAATCGTTAAGAAGTAATTTTAAATTTTCAAATGAGCTCTCTGTCGCAAGGCAGGGAGCTTTTTTATTTTCCGGTAATCCACTCGATTAATTAAAAATAAGTTTTAACTGCAAATTCAAATTGATTAATAAATATTTCCTTGAAATTTGAAATGTTATTTTGTTCATAGAACAAAAGCATCGCTTTTTTATAATTTATAGAATTTACAGTTCGGAAAGATAGCGGACAATAGTTTTCACTTAATAGAATTGCATTACTTACAATTCTTGCGGTTCTTTTGTTTCCATCCATAAATGGTTGGATATAGGAAATAAGAACTAATGCTAAGAGAGCTTTTTCAAAAACATTCGTTTTCTTATTAATTACATCACATGTATTTTGCAATGCTTCATGTATTTGAAACTCATTATCTAATGGCTTATAGTTCGTGCCAGAAATTCCGACACGTTTCTTTCTTAAATTTCTTTCAACGGCCAATTCTTTGACTAAAATACTATGAATATCTTCTATTTTAGAAACGCTTATTGGATTTAAGTAGTTTGGATTTTCAATGATAAAATCTAAAGCTTCTTTATGATTCAACAACATAGACGCTTCTTCTTTAGTTTTACCAGCTGCTGTTTCTTTTTCCCTTAAGAGTCTTTCCGTTTCGAGCAAAGAATAGGTGTTTCCTTCAATTTGAGATGATTTCCAACTCAAATCAATTGCTAATCGTTCAAATTCCTTTTTGTATTCATTTTCTGATAATTTTGAAATGTTTTGAATGAAATTGCTCTGCAGTTCATTCAAAATCCGTAATTCACTATCCGTAAAGACACTGTATTTTGCTAATACCTCATTTATAATATCAAAATTGAATATTTCTATTATTTCTCTATCATCAATTTCAATTTCGTAATATGCTTTTATGTCAATAGGTTGAATGACTTGATAAGTTGGTGAAATAGAATATCTAGTTGCCTTTCCGAGTCCTTGAACGGCTAAATAATTATCTTCAATTAATTTCCCCAAAATTCTTTTTAGCGTGGCATAACTGACAGAAATATCAATGCGTTCAAATATTTCCTTAGATGAATTGGGTCCATTGATCTTGATAAAATCAATAATAATATTTTCTCTTTGATTAAGCATTTAAATTCAATTGGCTCACGAAGGTAGTGTTTTGAGCTCAATCTAACGTCATTTTGATCTCAATGCTGTTAAAAAATGAGCTACAAAAATAATTCAACAAAGATTTATTTAGAATGAACCCAAGAAATTATGCTTTAATGGCCCAGCGTAATTTAGCTGATCGTGCTCGTGGATTGGTATTCGATTCTTCAGCGCTTGGTCGAATTGCCTCATCGCTGATTTTACTGTAAATACCATCACGTAAATTTTGTTGAAAGGATTTTTTCACGCGACGGTCTTCTCCAGAATGAAAAGAGAGAATGGCAATTTTACCACCTGATGCAATTGAGTTGGGCAGTTTATCCAAAAATTTATCAAGCACAGCAAACTCATTATTGACTTCAATGCGTAAAGCTTGAAAGCAACGTTGACAAGCTTTTTTCACTTCTTCTTTGAATGTTAATTCTGGAATAAATGAAAGTGCTTCTTGAATTGTTTGCTGCAATTGGGTGGTTGTATCGATGGGTTTCCCTTGCGCAATTTTGGAAA
The DNA here is from genome assembly GCA_040402915.1 of Flavobacteriales bacterium. Classification (GTDB taxonomy): domain Bacteria; phylum Bacteroidota; class Bacteroidia; order M30B66; family M30B66; genus CALQRR01. The sequence goes on along the minus strand of JBBALS010000042.1, from coordinate 6,635 downwards.
TAATATGTTTCGCAATTCGAGCAGCATGCGGTTCATCCGAATTGATAGCAAAAAGTTCTTCGAGCTTTGATTGTGAAACTGTTTTCAGAAATGCAGAGACGGGTTTTCCGCTTTTGGGGTTGAGTCTTAAATCGAGCGGACCTTCTGTTTTGAATGAAAAGCCACGTTCGGGATTATCAATTTGCATGGATGAAACACCCAAATCGGCCATCACAAAATTCAAGGGGCCAGCCATGGAAACTATCTGATCGATTTCTGAAAAATTCATTTTCTGAATGCACAAAACGTCGTCTCCAAAACCTTGGTTATTTAATCGTTCGCGGGTTCGAGGAAGTTCAAATGGATCCACATCAACGGCATACAACATTCCCCCAGGAGAAATGCGTTGAAGAATTTCGAGACTATGTCCACCATAACCCAACGTTGCATCCATCCCAATTTGACCAGGCGCTAACTTCAAAAAATCCATGATTTCGTTTACACAAATAGAACGATGCATGCCTGCTGGTGTCTTGCCCTGTTGCATTACTTTGGCAATGTCTTCGGCATATTGATCGGGCTGCAATTCCTTGTACTTTTCTTTGAATGCTTTGGGATGTGTACCTGCATATCGGACTCTGCGGCGACCTTTGGGAGTCTGTTCTTCCATGAGGTAAAACTAGGTTAAAAGAAAGTCCAAAATGATTGCAAAATTCCAGCTATTTAGCAGAAATAGAATTCCCACGAATCCAATAAATATCCAATTCATTTCTGATAATACTTGGGAAAAAAAATCCACCGGGTTCGTTAATCTTCTCATGCAAATCGAAGATGAGCACATCCTTCGGAAATCCTTCAAAAAAAAGTGTAAACGAATAAGGATTTTGTCCATCAATGTCAGTCCAATTAGGCGCTATGTTGATGTTGTCGGCATGAAGAAGTTTACTACAATGCGTTGAACTTCGAGAATACAAAGAAGCGCATTTCCAAATTCGAATCGCATAGGGAACGGCTTGTGCAGGATAAATTATATGAACCACAACTTGCGCCTGTTCTTCCACTTTTTCGGAAAGTTCGGTAAGCATTTCGCGGTCAACAATCTTTTCTTTTATTTTTTCGCGAATCAAGGTATTCGGACTCATGATGATTGTTTATTTATTCCTGAAAAATTTGAATAACATTGCATTCAAAAATAACATTATATCTCAAAAATTACTTGCGCATTTCAATTAAAAATAAAATAATAATTTCATTTAGGTCTTGTTTATGATTGTTCAACCATCTAACATTAAACAAATTGTTCCAGTAATTTTTTCCATTTTACTTGCTGTTGTAAATCCGTTTAACTGGGCACCCGAAGTTATTAATCTCATTTCCATTTTAGTGTTAATGCTTGCTTGGTGGCTCTTAGAATCTGTGCCCATGGCGGTTACGGCTTTGTTGCCCGTTTTGCTTTTTCCTTTGGTTGGGGTGTCTTCCATTGAAGCGGCGTGTGCTCCGTATGGCGACAAATACATTTTTCTTTTTTTAGGAGGGTTTTTATTAGCATTAGCTCTCGAAAAGTCAAATCTACATAAGCGTTTTTCTTTGAGCATTGTGATGATTACCGGAACCAATGCCAAACGAATTATTCTCGGATTTATGCTTTCGTCTTGGTTTATCAGCATGTGGATTTCAAACACAGCAACCACATTGATGATGTTTCCTATTGCTTTGGCCGTTTCCAGTTTGTTTGACGATGCAAAGGCGGAACATAGTCGTTCGATACGAAATTTCAGAATAAACTTATTTCTTGGAATAGCATATTCTGCTAGTATAGGTGGCATGGCAACAATTATTGGAACTCCTCCCAATGCCGCCGCAGTTGGAATCTTAAGCGAAACATTTCATCGAGAAATATCTTTTGTTGATTGGATGATTTATGGTTTCCCATTTTCATTGGTGTTTCTATTTGGAGCATATTTTCTTTTAGCATATATCATTTTCCCGGTTAAAATTGGACGTTTCGAAAAAGGTCAACTATTCATTCAACAGCAATTAAACGCATTGGGAGCATGGACTAAAAGTGAAAAGAGAATGTTGTTTGTTTTTGCATCTGCTATTTTACTTTGGCTTTCGGAAGGCATTTTAAAATCGTATTTCCCAAATTATCCATTATCGGATGTTTGGATTGGATTGGCTGCTGGAATTTGTTTGTTCATTATCAATGGAAACGATGAAAAACCCTTGCTAAATTGGGAAGATACTAGTCGCTTGCCATGGGGGATTTTGCTCATGTTTGGAGGCGGTCTTTCCTTGGCGATGGCATTTAAGAAAAGTGGTGCATTGGATATGCTTACGCAATGGCTTTCCACATTGAATTACCTGCAAGCGGATGTTTACCTCATTGCATTGTGCGCCATTGGTTTGTTTTTAACTGCCATCATGAGCAATTTAGCAATGGTCACTTTATTTATTCCAGTTGTTGCTTCTTTGGCGCAAATTCAAGGCATCGATCCGCTCGTTTTCGCCATACCGGTTACCATTTCGGCAAGTTGCGATTTTATGTTTCCAATGAGCACGCCTCCCAATGCCATTGCATTTAGCAGTGGACATGTTAAGGCAACTGAAATGCTAAAAGCCGGATTCGTTTTAAATCTATATGCATTTCTATTACTAATCATTTTAGTTTTGATATTCTAATTCGATCATCGAGTCATGAACAAATTCCAGCGTATTTTCACTCTATTCCTTCTGTTAACGAGTATTTCATTGGGTGGGATTTCTCAAATTGACACTGTTTTTTTAAATAAATCAGGAAAGAAATGTGCGCGAATTGATGCTTCATCGTATCGCATTTTTGCACCCGATTCAGTGGGTTTCATAATGCATCAATATCGAATGAATGATTCATTAAAAATGACCGGACATTTCCGCTCCTTGGCACCCAATGAAGTGCGAGACGGACAGTTTATTGAGTATTTTGAATCGGGTGATGTTTTGGAAGAATCGATATTTGATAAAGGAAACAAAGTAGGGATGAACAAACGATTTTACCCAGGAGGCAAGTCTTGGTTTATCGGTGAATTTGCTGCTGGTTTACCCATAGGTGAACACCGCTGGTTTAATGAAGATGGTTCCAAACACCGGATCGAAAAGTATAGCAAAGGGAAGTTGACAGATGGTTTTTGCTTCACAAAATCGGGCGCCGATACCACCTATTTTCCGGAAGAGGAAATGGCCGAATTTCCTGGAAAGCAAGAAGAACTTTATAAATTCATTGCCAAGAATGTGAAATATCCCAATGAATGTATTGAGAATGAAATTGAAGGAAGGGTGTTTGTTAAATTTGTGATCAATCAACAAGGAAAAATTTCGGACAGTCAAATTATCCGAAGTGTAAATCCTCTGTTGGATGCTGAAGCTTTGCGTGTGGTTAATTCAATGCCGCTCTGGAAACCTGCAATGATGGAAGGGAAGCCAGTGAAAATAGAATTTAACTTACCAATTAATTTTAAGTTGCAGTAAATAGGGCCTACTGAAAAACACTCAATCATTTTATTTGAGTTAATGCGTGTAAAAAGAGAATTTAATTGCAAGGAATTTCTTGCTAATTGGCTAATTCCTGAGCACAATGGATTATTGAATATGACTGTTTTTTCGTTAGTCAGAAATACAACATCTGCTTCGTTGCCTGCGGCTCGCAGTATTAAATATACAGCTTCGCCTTGCCGCCTAGCATCTGCTGCATTTCTGACTTTTTCAATAGGCCCTAAATAAAAAAGCACGAATACTGATGTACCCGTGCTTTTCAAATTAATATGAATGGATTACTTTTTTACCGGAAACCCACGTTTTCTCATCAAAGCATCTGTTTGTGCATCATGTCCTCTGAACGACTTAAAGCCGATTTCTGGATCAATCGTATTTCCAACAGAAAACACATATTTGATTAATCGTTGCGCCACTTCTTTATCGTAAGCACCTTTGCCTTCTACAAAAGCTTCATACGCATCTGCGGTGAGCACATCTGACCATAAATAACTGTAATATCCAGCAGAATATCCATCGCCCGAAAACACATGTCCAAACTGAGGTGTTCGATGACGCATTACCAATTCTTTAGGCATTCCTAAAGCATCCAATGTTTCTTTCTCGAATTTATCAGGATCAATATTGCTTGCATCGGCCAAGTGTATTTTCATGTCGATGAGCGCACTCGAAAGGTATTCGGTGGTTGCAAATCCTTCATTAAACGTAGATGCTTTTTCGATACGTTGAACCAAACTGGATGGGATTGCTTTTCCTGTTTGATAATGCAAAGCGAATTTAGAAAGTACTTCGGGTGTCGATAGCCAATGTTCTAACAATTGGGATGGGAATTCAACATAATCGCGCACTACGTTGGTTCCTGAAAGAGTAGGGTAGGTAACGTTCGAACTTAACCCGTGCAATGCGTGTCCAAATTCATGAAACAATGTACTTGCATCATCCCAGGAAATTAAAACCGGCTCACCAGGATTCCCTTTCACAAAGTTCGAATTGTTCGAAACAATGGTTGTTACTTCTTTGTCCATGCGCTGTTGATCGCGGTATGCATTCATCCAAGCGCCTGAACGTTTGCCTTCGCGAGCATAGGCATCGAAATACCACAAGCCAATATGACGCCCTGTTTTCTTGTCTTTTACTTCCCACACATTTACATCGGGATGATACACTGGAATATTCTTTAGAGGAGTAAAGCTAAATCCAAACAATTCGCCAGCAACCCAAAACATGCCTTCACGTAATTTATCCAATTGGAAATATTGCTTCACTTCATTCTGATCTAAATCGTAACGTTGTTTGCGCACTTTCTCTGCATAATAGCGGTAATCCCAAGGTTCAATTTTGATGTTTGCTCCTTCTTTATCGGCAATGGCTTGCATATCGGCAACTTCTTCTTTCACACGTGCAATGGCAGCGGGCCAAACCGATTCCATCAATTCAATGGCTTTTTGAGGCGTTTTTGCCATGGTATTTTCTAAACGCCAATGCGCATGTGTATCGAATCCCAAAAGCTTAGCGCGTTCGGAACGTAATCTTAGAATTTTGGTAATCAATTCGTTGTTATCGTGTTCTCCGCCATTGTCGCCACGGTTGATAAACATCTTCCATGCTTTTTCACGTAAATCGCGACGGTCCGAATAGGTTAAAAAAGGATCAACAGATGAACGCGTGTTGCTTATTACCCATTTATCATCGAGTAGTTTGGCTTTGGATGTATTGGAAGCGCCGTCAACAAGAGATTGGGGTAAACCAGCAAGTTCTTCTTTGGAATTTAATACGAGAATAAGATCGCTTTCGTCTGACAATAAATTTTGACTGAACTTGGTGAAAAATCCAGCCAATTCCTGGTTTATCTCAGAAAGACGTTTCTTTTTTTGTGCATCCAGTTTAGCTCCCGAACGGACGAAATTAGTGTAGTAGATTTTACACAAACGTTGTTGCTCCGAACTTAATTTCTTAGTCTCTGGTGATAAATAAACCGCTTCGATGCGTTTAAAGAGTGCAACATTCTGACTTATCTGATCGGATAATCCAGCAAGTTTGGGTTCGAATTCCGTTTCCACTTCTTGAAATTCAGGCGTGCTTAAATTCGATCCCCAAATTCCATACAAGGTAATGATTCGTTGAAGTTTTTGTCCAGTTCGCTCCATTGCAGCAATGGTATTTGTAAATGTTGCAGCTTCGGTTTGTTTGGCAATCTTGTCAATTTCTAAAAGATTTTCTGCCATCGCCGCTTCAATTGCGGGTTTGAAATCCGAAACTTTTACTTTATCGAATGGAGGAAGACCACCGTATAAGCCCGTCCAATCGGCCAAAAGCGGGTTGTCAGATAATTGTGATTGTTGCATTTCAATATGTTTGTTTTTTGATGTTTTATCCGTTTGGATTTTTTTTCCGGGACCTTCCGCATGCACCGAATTCACAAGGATGAGGGCTGCAGGTAAAATAAAATGTTTCATTGTATGATTGGTTTTATAGAATGCAAATTTTAAGTTTAATGAAATTGAAGAGGTCTGTTTTATTTTCGATTGTGAATAAATCCCATTGGTGTTGAATTGGATTCGAAGGCAATGTCGGAAAGTACATAATTTTCTGCTCGTTCTTCCATGAGTTTTTTCCATGCATTTACAACCATCGAAACATTCATTCGCTTCATACATTGATTATCGCCGGCGCATGGTGGATTAATAAATTCGTGAACACATGGACTACAATATACATTGGTATAAACCGGAATACATGTCTGCATTTGACCATATTGATCGGGAGCGCAAGGACCAAATAAACCAACTGTTTTTTTTCTTAGTGCAAGCGCAAGATGCAATGGGCCGGTATCGTTGGTGATGATTCCTGTGGCATTATTCATTACAGCAATTAATTCATCAAGTTTAAGCCTTCCAGAAGAATCAATTACTCGATTATCCTGTTGAAAATGTTTTGCAATTTCGTTCACATAATTGGCTTCTTGTTTATTACCGATAAGAACAATCAGCAGATCCGGTTTTAATACACGAATTTCCTGAATCAATTGAATAAAATACTCGGCTGGCCAACGACGTTCTAACCTCAAATCTGAAGCATTCGGGTTAATTACAAAATAATTTAATGTCTCAATTTTAATATTAAAC
>JBBALS010000041.1:0-10505 GCA_040402915.1 Flavobacteriales bacterium | reverse complement strand
ATATTCAATGATGTAGCCAATTTCATGGCTTGAGCAGTCGAAAGACACGTTCGGGTTGCCAATGAAATTGCATACTCCATCTTCTCTGCTTCCAATTTCATGACTGCAATTTCGCGCACATACATTCTAAAATCATTTTCCGAAAGTGAAGTGATGCAGTTTTTAGGTCCATTGTACAATGAAGCATCTGGATAATTTAACAAAGGAAATGTGATTTCAACAGGACGTGGATTAACGACAACTGGATTACTTGGATTTATTGGAACTATGGGAATAACAGCGGTTTTAGTAGATTGAATAAAATCATGAAATCTGAACGCACTGGAGAAATACGCAAATGAATTATAAATATCGTAAACATCCTGTTTGTTGGTAATTTTAGGATACGCTGCAATGGCAAGTGTCAATCGGTCAATATCTTCCGAAATGAAACCCAGAAATTCAATCAATTGATTGGTCGATAAGCAATTTCTAATTGCACGATCAATCGCAGAATATCGTTGACTTTGCCCCTGAACAATTGTCAGCTCCCGTTGAATTTGTTGGAATTGCATCGAGGAAATTGGCTGAAAGCAATCGGACTGTTGCGCTTTTAATGGCGAATTAAAAAATTGCAACATTAAAAGTGACACAAATGAAAGGCAACAAAATATATTTTTCATAGGATTTTTTCTATGGAAGTTTGAACATAAAATGAATTGCGAATATAATCAAACTCGAACGTTGAAATTCGGCTAGAAAGAAATGATAAAAAAACGTACGAAATTCTTAGGTTTGCATTGTAAAAAACAAAGACATGGATAGTACATTAGAAGTTAAACAAACCCCTTTTCATCAAATTCATCAGACTTTAGGTGCTAAAATATTACCCTTTGCTGGTTTTGAAATGCCCATTACGTATGCTGGTGTTATAGCTGAACACGAGTGTGTTAGAAACAATGTGGGCGTTTTTGATGTGAGCCACATGGGTGAATTTATTTTACGAGGTGAGCACGCTTTGGATTTAATTCAGAAAGTTACCAGCAACGATGCCTCCAAACTCAGCGACGGAAAAGTACAGTATTCTTGCTTCCCTAACGAACGACTTGGTATCGTTGACGATTTGCTAGTTTATAGAATCAAAGAGAATCAATACATGTTGGTTGTGAATGCTTCGAACATCGAAAAAGATTGGAATTGGATAAAGAAGCAGGATACTTGGGGTGTTGAAATGGAGAATATTTCTGATCGTACTGCATTACTCGCCGTTCAAGGTCCAAAAGCACTCCAGACCCTCCAGAAATTAACCGATCTGAACCTATCCGAAATGGGTTATTACACCTTTGCCAAAGGCAATTTGGCAGGTATTTCGAACATTTTAATTTCCGCAACTGGTTACACAGGTGCAGGTGGCTTTGAAGTGTATTTTGACAATGAACATGCAGATGCTATTTGGAAAGCTGTATTTGAGGCAGGTGCCGAATTTGGAATTCAGCCGGTTGGATTAGCTTGCCGCGATACACTCCGTTTGGAAATGGGTTTTTGTTTATATGGAAATGACATCAACGATCTGACTTCACCTATTGAAGCTGGTTTGGGATGGATTACTAAATTCAGTAAAGATTTCATCAATCGTGAAGAAATTGAAAACCAAAAGCACAATGGTGTTCAACGGAAATTGGTTGGCTTTGAACTTGTCGACAAAGGAATCCCACGTCACGACTATGAAATCTGTGATCAATCGGGTGTGGTAATTGGTATTGTTACATCTGGGACTATGTCACCTACGTTAAAAAAACCAATCGGTATGGGCTATGTTCCAGTATCACTTTCTTCGGTTGGATCTACTATTTTTATTAAGGTTCGCGAAAAACTTCTCGCAGCTAAAGTGGTGAAAATGCCATTTTTATCTAACCAATAACCGCATAAGATTTGGCTAATTCAATTCAAACTTGTTTTTCTCCTGCAACCTATCCCCTATTTGCAGATTCGGATTCTATTGTTGTTGTGGTAGATATTTTCAGAGCTACTTCAGCAATTTGTACTGCAATTCATCATGGCGTTGAACGAATGATTCCAGTTGCGTCCATTGAGGAAGCTCAGCATTATAAAGACTTAGGATTTTTAGTTGCTGCAGAACGGAATGCTGTGAAGCTTGAAGGATTTGATTTTGGCAATTCCCCCTATCATTATATGACTCCGGATGTTCAAGGAAAAACCATCGCCATTTCTACAACAAACGGTACACAAGCAATTGAAATGGCTAAAGATGCCGATGTTATTGCCATCGGATCTTTTTTAAATATTCAAGCTTTGGCCAATTGGATAAAACCTCAAGGGCGGAACGTGATTATTTTATGTGCCGGTTGGAAAAACAAATTCAATTTAGAAGACACGCTTTTTGCAGGAGCACTTGCAAGCATTCTCATGGAAGAAGATAGCTTTTCAACAACATGTGATTCGACAATAGCGGCGGGTTACCTGTACGAAAAAGCATCAGGTGACTTATTCGGATTTCTTGAAAATTCATCGCACCGTAATCGTTTAAAGAACTTAAATCTCGAAAAAGATATTCGGTATTGTCTTTTGTTAAATACGATGGAAGTGATTCCCGTTTTTCAAGATGGAGGAATTGTTTGCTCGAAAAAATTAGCTTTTATCTAAATTCAATTCCAACGAAATTGCAAGTATCATGTTAAAACGCTCCTTCATTCTGCTTTTTTTAATCACAGGAGCGTTGATTTATTTCATTCCATCGGCTAATAGTTGGGGATTTTTTGCTCACAAAGAGATAAACCGAATTGCTGTGTTCTCCTTGCCAAAGGAACTTTTCGGTTTTTACAAACACAATATTGAATTTATTACCGAACATGCTGTAGATCCCGACAAACGACGCTATGCTGTCAAAGAAGAAGCTGCCCGGCATTTTATTGACCTAGATCGTTATGGTTCTTCTCCTCTTGATTCGATGCCACACAAATGGGAGGCGGCTTGTGCAAAATATACCGAAGACACACTTCGAGCACATGGCATCGTTCCTTGGCATATCGATGTTATGGTAAAGCGATTAACCAGTGCTTTTAGAGCCAACGACTACGATCGAGTTCTTCGCACTTCTGCCGATTTAGGACATTATATTGGCGATGCACACGTTCCTTTGCATACCACCCGAAATTACAATGGCCAATTGACCAACCAGAAAGGGATTCATGGTTTTTGGGAATCGAGACTTCCGGAACTTTTCAACGACGACTATGACTTTTTTGTAGGAAAAGCTCGTTATGTGGAAGATCCTCTTGAACTCGCCTGGAAAATTGTTGGGGAAAGTTTTGCGGCCAAAGATTCTGTCCTTCGTTTTGAAGCCGAATTAAACGAGCGTTTTCCGTCCGACAGAAAATACAGTTTCGAAAACCGAGGTGCTTCAATCATGAAAGTGTATAGTGAGGAATACTCAAAAGAATACGACAAACTTCTGGATGGCATGGTAGAACGACGTATGCGGCAAGCCATCATTACTGTTGGTAGTTTGTGGTTCACCGCTTGGGTAAATGCAGGACAGCCCGACCTCGATTTGTACAAAGAACGTAAAATTGGAAACGACACCGAACGCGAATTAGCCGAGGAAGAACAGAATTATCAAAAGGGCGCCATCAAAGGGCGAAGTTGCGATTGATCGTTTATCCAACATTTTTTTCTTGCAGTTTTTTAATATTGGAATTCCCTTAACGAGAAATCAAGGAAACTCAATTTCATTCAAATTCTCTTTATGAAATTCTTGCTTTTGAATAACGAGGCGGTTTGTTTGAATTGCCAATGCTCAATAGAATTATTGTGTACATTTCGCTATAGCTATAGTTTGGCTTGTCTTCCTCTCCTTAATGCGAATTTTCAAAAACAATTATCAAGCAGGAATATCTTTTAGATTGATTTATTACAAAACAAAAAACCCCGATAAAATCGGGGTTTCGTAAATTAACATGTTATGTTAAATTATTCAGCAACAACTTCGAATTCTACAGTAGCACGAATGTCTTTGTATAACTTAACACCTGCAGAGTAGGTTCCAATTTGTTTAATTGATTCGCTATCCACAGTAATTTGCTTACGGTCGATGTCCATTCCTAATTTCTTCAATGCATCTGCAATTTGAATTGCATTTACAGATCCAAAGATTTTTCCGGATTCACCTACTTTAGCACCAACTTCTACTTTCGTACCAGCTAATTTCTCAGCCATTGCAGTTGCTTCTGTGCGAATTTTCTCTTCTTTGTGCGCGCGTTGACGTAGAGTCTCTGCTAGCACTTTACGATTGCTCTCCGTTGCTAATTGTCCCATTCCTTGAGGAATTAGGTAGTTACGGCCATAACCGTTTTTTACCTTAACAATTTCGTCCTTGTGACCAAGGTTATTTACGTCTTGAGTTAGAATGATTTCCATGGTTTCCTCCTTATTTCATCATGTCTGCAACATATGGCATCAGGGAAAGGTGACGAGCACGCTTAATTGCCTGAGATACTTTACGCTGATACTTCAATGAAGTACCTGTAATACGGCGAGGAAGAATCTTCCCTTGCTCATTTACAAACTTCAACAAGAAGTCTGCGTCTTTGTAATCGATGTACTTGATTCCGGTTTTCTTAAAACGGCAGTACTTTTTTTTCTTCACATCCACCGTGGGTGGTGTTAGATAACGAATTTCTGATTGTGTTGACATCGTTCAAAAGTTTTTAGTGATTAAGCTTCTGTTTTTACTGCGGATTTTGCAAATCCTTTAGTACGTTTCTTCTCGTTGTATGCAAGCGAATTTTTGTCGAGCACAATTGTGAGGAATCGAAGCATGCGCTCATCGCGCTTAAATGCCACTTCGATCTTCGCAACCAGGTCGCCAGGCGCTTGGTATTCGAGTAGATAATAGAAGCCCGTTGTCTTCTTTTGAATCGGGTAAGCCAATTTGCGCAGTCCCCAGTTCTCTTCGTGAACTAGCTTTGCGCCGTTATCTGCAAGCATGGCTTTAAACTTGCCGACCGCTTCCTTCATCTGATCATCAGACAAAACGGGAGTCATAATGAAAACGGTTTCATACTGTTTTAGCATGGGCGTAATGTTTAAAATTTGGATGGCAAAAGTAGTAAATCATTCTGATTATACAATCTAAATTTTTCATCAATTTATAATTAATGAAAACGAAACATTGATAATCCGTAATCGATAATCCGTAATCGATAATCCGTAATCGATAATTTGTAATTCGTAATTATTATTTAACAATCAATTTCTGAATCCGGCTTCCGTACTTCGTTTCAACCCGAATAAAGTAAACTCCAGCGTCCCACATTTGTGTATTCACATATTCGCGCTTCTCGCCCGATTTTTTTTCTGCTTTATCGAAACGTGTTATTAATTGCCCCTGAGCATTTAAGATACTGAGTGTGTATGTTAATGGAATCGAACTATTTACAGGAATACAAGTAATTCCCTTAGATGGATTAGGGAATGCGTCAACCTGAAAAAGTTCATCCAAAAGTATGCTCTGAAAAGAGGTAACCTGACTTGAATCCAAGACTTGAAATTTCCACCAGCCATCGGGAGCTACTAGGGGTCTAACCTGAATTTTTCCACTTTCCGAAAATGCTTGTATGTAATAAAAGATTGTTGAACCGGCTAGTTGTGGTGGAATTGATGCTTCCCACTGATTGGTTGCACTATTCATTAATGTCATCGGTAACTCATTGTATGCTTGTGTTGTATCGATTGTATAATACACTTTGGCTTGTTGAATTCCGCTTCGGTGTTGAATAAAAGCCCGAACAGGATAAGCATTTTGAGTGTCGTACGTATTATGTAATGCTTGATGTGTAATGAGCAAAGGATCGTTTACACCAACGCTATGTGTGATACAATGAATGGCTCCACTTGCCGGAATGATATCGTTACAATTGATACCCACAATGCGATATCCCGGTAAACTTTCTCTCCAAACTCGCAGCGCTGTTGTATCGTAGCGTTCTTCATACAATGGCAATAGCACTGTTTTGTTTATGAAAACTGCATTGGCATAGGTTCTATAGTCGCCATTTTGACTAGGATAGCGATTCAAATCGTCGGGAGGCTGAACAACGCGGACAATTTTATAGGGTGAATCGAATGTGGAATTGAAATTATCCAACACATACAACATATTGGCTTCAATTTGCGGTCCGTCAGAAATGCCTTGTGGATACTGCCCAATTAACAAGGTTTCTTCATCAAGCAATTTCATATGCATATCGATGTGATGAATACCATCGTAAGGCAATGTTTGCATCTTGATGTATCGATCAATGCCCATATAGTTGAGCATTGTAGCATTTATCTGTGTTTCGTTCTGTGTGGGATTTTCATCCAAAACCAAATTCGATGAAAAGGCGGTTCCTTGTCCATCGCACATAAAATTTCCTCCAGTATGTATTAACTGATTGGGATTTGTAATTGTTTGTACAAGATTGATATTCAACGCACGAGCATATCCGCGAGGAATGGTATCGTCTTTTACACGCGTGGGACGGTTGTATTTCCAATCGACCAAAAACAAAGAATCGACATCATTGATATAAGCTGTATTTGCGCCATAATCGCGAATCCACAAAGTATTGTATGGCTGCACTTTAAAAATGACATTGGGTCCAATTGGAACTCCGTAAGTTGCAGTAAGTTCGTTTTGAGCTGTCGCAGCATTTGTACAATGAACAATCACTTTGCATTCTTCCTGGGCAAAGCGAATAATTTCTGCTAATACAGATTTATAGTCGGTCCAAGTAACAACTAAGGCCTGGACTTCTTCCCATTCGGCGGCTGTTCGAATCGTTCCCGTTGGAGGTACATCGCTAATGGTTTGTGCTTTTAGAATTCCATTACCGACAATAATAGAAAGAACCAGAATAATGTTTGTGTAGATTTTGTTCATGCTATTTTCAATATGATAATATGATAAGCTTTGAATGAAAAAACTAGATTTTCTTCAAGCCCAATTTAACTAATACTTTTCTTGAAATCATTCCAGTAAAATAGCTGAGATCAATTGGGATTCCCCTACTCTCTAATTGATTGTAACGGAAAAAATTATAAAACCGCGAATAATTCCCAGCCTTTGGTCGTTGATAACGTCCATTAATTCCAAGGGTATCGTTACCCCATGGGAATTTAAAGTTAAAGCCAAGCGATTCGGACGACAAAGAACAATCACACTCATTTTGAGCTTTCGATATCTCGGTTAAACCCGACTTCATGGATAACTCAAAGGCTTTATTATAATCGGTGATAAAGATGTTTGTTGGTTGCAATATTTTTGTCCACACACCAAACTTTTGCGACATTTCATTAACAAATTTCTCTGCCTGCTTCAATAAATCAGCATGTTCGACAGATTCCGATTTAATGAGATTTTGGGGATTTGAAATTTGTTCGAAATCGAGGTTATATTTCGCAATCGACTCGGCATTATTGTGCGATTTTAAGGGAACGTATGTACCGCCTGGATACATCATCACGGGCTCTGAATTGGTTTGATCACGAATAAAATCTACTACCTTTTGAGGTCTGTTTACCTCGTCATTTAAATACACATTTTCTTCGTGGCAAAACCAAATAAAACTCGCGATGGGAATGGTTACTTGGGGCTTAAACATTTCTACTTGAAACTTCAATCCCAATAATTTATCATCGGCTACCTTGCGTCTAAATACTTTTTCATCAACATTTCCAGCCCAATAAGCATAAGAAAATTGTGTAAGTAAAACATCCACTTTACCCACTTTATTGCGAATTTTCTCAGCGTCTTTTTGATCTCTGATTCCGCAATCGTTTGTATTAAAAATGGTATGCTTATTACTTTTAATTAAAATCCAAGAATCGCCTTCTTGATATAACTCACACATCACCGAAAGATCGGGCGCGAGTTGTATGGTTTCGTCGGGATGCATTTCTACCACCTCCTTAAACCCTTGCTTTTTGCAATAATTAACTACACGTTTGTCGGCCGTTACTTGAAATAAAACGGTGATCTTATTTCTATATTCAATCGGAATTTTAGAAATGTTGGGAGGAAAAAAATGATCAGGATGTTCGTGCGAAAACCAGATATGGGTTACTTTCGAAAAATCCTCATAACTGAATTTTGTTTTTGCAATAAAATCCCAACCATTATTAAACACGCGCCCTTCGAGCCAAGGGTCTATCACGAGAAAAACACCATCGTGTTCAACGCAAAATGAGGAATGATTGATAAATGTTAATTCCATGGCAAGCAATTTATTTTTTTGGGAAAAGCGAAAATAGATAAAGTAATAGGAGAACCGATTATTTTATTTCAATGCATTGATCCTATTTTCAATCATTTTTTAAATCTTCTCCAAACCAGTCTTCGATATCGCGGCGTTCTTTTTTGGTTGGTCTTCCTGTTCCGCGATCGCGCCAAACAAAAGTCAATTCTTTCATTCGAGCAATGCTTTTGTATTCTTCTTCGGATGTTAAATCTTCCATATACACAGCAACATCTTTAGCGGCAACGCGGTTTTGGAGCAATGCTGTAACCCGAATTGTTTTTTGCAACTGAGCAAGTTGAATGGTAAAGGTCTCCCCTTCTTTCACATCGCGCGATGGCTTCACATTATCACCAGAGAATTTTACCTTCCCTCCTTTTATGGCGTCGATTGCCATAGAGCGTGTTTTGAAAACCCGAACGGCCCACAGGTACTTATCGATTCGAACTCCCATGGTTAATAGCGACGTTCTTTCCAGGCCGATTTCGTTTGAACTTGAGTTGTTGTTTGGACAGGTGCTTGTTGAGAATTTTCTCTATCCCAAGCAGCGAAAATAGCAGCAACTTCCAGTTCTTCCTCACTTGCTGCCCTTTCCAAATGTTCGGGTTTAAAAAAATGTTTCACGAAATTGGTATCGAAATTTCCAGATACAAAGGCCTCGTGTTGCAATGCAAAGCGACAAAACGAAAGGGTTGTTTCAATTCCAGCAACCTGATAATCGTCAATAGCGCGAATCATTTTACTAATTGCAGCATTTCGGTCCTCGGCATGCACAATGAGCTTGCTAATCATCGGATCGTAATATATAGGAATGTCCATGCCTTCCTCAAAACCTCCGTCAACACGAACTCCATTTCCTAAAGGCAATTGATACACCGAAAGATTCCCGATATCGGGAAGGAAATTATTGGCAGGATCTTCGGCATACACACGCACTTCCAATGCATGGCCATTGATTGTTAAATCTTCTTGTTTGAAACTTAATACCTCTCCTCGGGCAACAGAAATTTGTTCTTTAACCAAATCTTTTCCGGTAATTAGTTCCGTTACAGGATGCTCCACCTGCAAACGCGTATTCATTTCGAGGAAGTAAAAATTCAGTTTGTCATCAATCAAAAACTCCACAGTTCCAGCTCCTACATAATCGCAAGCTTTTGCAACAAGCACGGCACATTCGCCGATGGCTTTGCGAAGTTCGGGAGTTAAAACTGCCGATGGTGCTTCTTCAATCACCTTTTGGTGACGACGTTGAATGCTGCATTCGCGCTCAAACAGATACACGCAATTTCCATGGGTATCGGCCATGACCTGAATTTCGATGTGACGAGGTGATGTTACGAAACGCTCGATAAAAACGGAACCATCGCCAAATGCAGATGTTGCTTCAGAGATAGCCAATTGCAATTGTTCGTTAAATTCCTCACTGTGTTCTACTATACGCATCCCTTTCCCACCGCCACCTGCAGAAGCTTTAATCAAAATTGGGAAGCCTATTTCCTTGGCAATTTCGCGGGCTGCATCCACATCACTAATTGCTTCTTCGGTACCTGGAACGAGAGGAATGTTATACGCTTTTGCAGCAGCTTTAGCGGCTAATTTAGAACCCATCATTTCCATAGCCTCTGGCGAAGGACCAATAAATGTGATTCCGGCTTCCTTTACTGCACGAGCAAATACCGCATTTTCAGAAAGGAATCCGTAACCGGGATGAATGCCATCAACGCCTAATTCTTTACATACTTCAAGTATTTTATCGCCTCGAAGATATGACTGACTAGAAGCGGCTGGGCCAATGCAAACTGCTTCATCTGCATAACGAACATGCGGAGAATTTCGGTCGGCTTCCGAATAAACGGCAACTGTTTGAATGCCCATTTCACGTGCTGAACGCATAACACGTAAGGCAATTTCACCACGATTGGCAATTAAGATCTTTTTCAATTGGATGGAGCTTGTGTGTGAATAATTTTAAAATGCGAATAAACATGGTCTTGCTTTACTGCAAGGATATAAATGCCTGCTGGAAATTCTGAAAAATCAATTAATCCTGATTTCTTGAAAGATAAAGTCTGAATAAGTTGTCCGGTTGCAGCAAAAACAAAAACTTCTTTGGCATTATCGGATTGAAAATCAAGTGTTAAATGATCTATAACCGGATTGGGAAAAAGAGAAAGTAATTCGGATGAATCAATTGCATCGATTCCTGTATAATTGACAAACTCACTTACA
>JBBALS010000040.1:0-10663 GCA_040402915.1 Flavobacteriales bacterium | reverse complement strand
TTCAATGGATTTAAAACAATAATATAGGTTGCAGTTGGACTTGGATTTATCGACATTGGAACGAGTAAACTTGTTTGTCCTTCCGAAATTTCCAGTGTGTCATTTAGGAAATTAATGCGTGAGAAATTCTGATCGGTACTTAATAACGTTACCGCAATTACATCTTGATTACCAGCAGTTAAACCTCCAGAAAGTGATCCAATAACAAAGGAAACGGTTTCATTTGCTTCGGCAATTCCATCGGTTTGTGCTTGAAATGTAAAGCTGGCTGAAGTGGCATTTGCTGGGATATTCAGTGTTATGTTTCCATTTTGAACCGGTGGATTAGTTGAATAATCGGATGCTGTGATTCCGGGGAATTCAAAAATATCTAAAACAAGGGTTTGTGGAGAGAAAAGTGGCGTGCTAATATCGAGCGTTATGGTTGCCAAGGAGCCACCTTCAACAACCGATGTGCTGGCTTGTGAAAATTCGATAGTAGATGCAAAAGGTTGAACACTTCCACCCGAATTCCAAGATGGCCAAGAGTTAACTCCGCCTGCTTCAGCATTATCTAAAAACCAATAATTGATGTTGTAAATGATTGGAAGCATATCGGGCCCCGTAACATTTAATGGGGTAATCGATAAGTAGCCATTGTCGATGTTGATGGTTGTTACCTGCATAAATGCAATGGCCGTTTGTCCATTAACTAAAGGAGCAGGAAGGCAGGTGCGAAATTCGAAATACGGAATGGAATCGCAAGTTGGACGCCAGGTATTATTACTTATTCCAGCAATAAATGAAGGTTGGGTGGCTGTTCCGAGATAAGCCAAAACTTGTTCACCTTGTCCCAATGAATACCAAATTCGACCAGTTGCAGTTCCTGGACCTGTAACCGTCATAGTACTTCCATTATCCTGTAAACGAAATATGGTTCCAACAGGCAATGCAGTATCTGGGCTTGTCCAAACAACGGTTTGCTCATTTTCGAGCAAATGCGCACCGGTCCATTTGTTATCGGTAAAGCTAATTTGCGTGTTAGGTGGAATTGTATCGGTGGTAACTAGTGAAAATGCCATGGGCGAATCGCCTTGATAGCCAATGAATGCAACCGCTCCAGCAGAAAGTATTTGCGCCTGTATTGATGCTTTAATTCCCAATAAAATAAATCCGATAATTAGTAAAAAACGATTTTTCATTGGATGATTTTCGTTAAAAAACAAATGTACGTGAATATGAAAACTAGGTTGTGTTCTTGATTTATTGTGGTAAAAAAAACGTCCTGAAGAAAATCCGCAGGACGTTTAAAAGCTCATTTATTATCAATGTTGAACAATCAACTTACGATACACACGCTCGTTTTTAGAACCAAGTCTTATGAGATACGATCCTGTTGGTAATTCCTGTGTGTTAATGTTTAGCTTTTGAATCCCTTCACTGATTCTTTCTTGAACCAACAAACGACCTGAGACATCAAAAATATGCAGTTGAGTTTCACCGCTAAATCCTTCAAAATTCATTTGAACATTTTCGTTAGCCGGATTCGGATACAGCGAAGCATTCATGGAAGAAACGTTTTCAATTCCTACAGAACTTGTAGTGTTTGATGCATTGGGTGTTGTAGTACCCGCTTCGAAAATAACCAGTTCTCCATCAACTTCAATATCGTAACCAAACGATTGGTCAGGCCCCAATGATTCGTATCTTAAAGAATCAATTAATTCTCCGTTGGAAGCATATAATCCAACATATTCACCCGCAGGCGATAAGGTAAAATTGGTATGAAGTGCTCCCTGAGCAATTGTATTGTCGGCCCATACCAAAATAAATCCTCCCGGTGCAATTACGGTTGTTGCAGATCCTGATGGAAATTGATATTTCGCAGGAAGTGTAACGTCATCGGTGATCGATAAGCCCGCTAAATCGGCAGGTGTAGATGCGTTGTTGTATATCTCAATCCAATCGTTGAAATCACCAAATTCATCAGCAATGGTATTCGTGTTTGATGCCATTACTTCGTTGATATACAAATCGGAGATTACCGGAGCTGAATCGTTATCGAGAATACTCAACGTTGCTATTGAATTTAATCCAACTTGAATAATGCTGTTTAATGAAGAAATTGTAAACGTTAAATTCTCCGGACTTTCAATTTCCAAATCGTCGGTTACATCGATGTTAAACGTAAATAGTGTTTCGCCTGGATTAATTGTCACTGCAATAGAACTTGCAACTGCAGCTGGGTTTAAGGCGTAATCCGAACTTGTAATGCCATTTCCTTCGGCAAGTGTAATATTGAATGTTTGAACAGATGTTGTTGCTGGAGAAATTTCAACGGTTAGCGTAATACTCGATTCTCCTTCAGTTATTGTTTCGTTTGTTGAAGAAAAACTCGCAAATGAAACTCCTTCAGGTTCGGTAATTTCAAAATTTAACGAGTCTCCAGTTCCAATTGTTAAACCAGATGAAGTTGAAACAATGGATAACGAACCAATTTCAACTCCTTCAATAAGACCATCGGCCAATGCAGCTATGTTAAAACTGATTGTGGACGTTAGAACCGGTAAGGTTAGGGTAATGGAATTTGCCGAAATGATTGGATTACCTTGCAAGTCGGATTCGTTTACATCACCAGTAAGTTGAATAGTAACTGTTTGAATGCCATAGCTTATAGGACTGACAGTTAAGGTTACGTTTTCACTTGCGCCACCTTCCGAAAGGGAGAAAAATCCTGTTTGGAAATTTACTTCCGAAGGGTCTGGATTTATAAATGTAAAAACCCAATCAGGCCACATGTCAATACCAGCAACTGTTGGATCATTATCATACGTCCAATTTTCGGGATCCATAATAAAAGCTAGAATATCTGCAGGAGATCCACTAAACTCGGAGAATGCAAAAAACATATTATCTGTTCCAGTTGAATCACCCGGAATGGCAATGGCATTAAATCCCTCTTCGAGCGGAGCCGGTAAACAAGTGAAGTTTGTATTGCCTGTTGATGTAGTGTTGCAGGTTGTCAAGAAAAGATCAATGCTGATTGCCGCAATAAAATTGGGAGCATTGACAGTTCCGGTGTACGCTAGAATTTGATCGCCAGACGCAGCTAAACCATTTAATTCTCCTGTTGCAGTTCCCGGTCCAATCACCAATTCAACATTGTGAGCAATTTGAGGAGAAGCAGTATCTTCTTGCATAATTACCACTGAACCAGCAGGAACTCCAATAGCAGGTGCAGTCCAAACAACCGTTTCTTCGTTTGTGAAAAGTGCAGTTCCGTTCCAGCCGTTATCGGTAAAACTGATGCTGGAATTTCCTGGGATATCATTCAGCGCAATAAAAGCAAAACCATCTGGAGCGTCCGATTGCATGGCAAGAAAAGCGATATCTCCTGCTTGTAGTTGAGCAAAAATTTGAGTCGATGAAAAGCAGATAATCAGTGAAGTAATGATGGATTTCATAGTATTCGTATTTAGTGCAAATCTATGAAAAAATACGTATCGATTCTTCTTGTTCTAATCGAAGAAAACCCAATTGAAACCCAGTTTGAGCAATCGCTCGGGGAGAGGATAGTAGGGAATAACGTAGGCGTTCACTCCATTAATTCCAGCATTAACATGTTCCATCATCGCAAAAATTCGGGCGCGTCGCACTTTCACACTCACATAAAAATTAGCTTGAATAAGGCCTTTGTTTTTAAACGTGTCTTGCAAATAAAATAGACCACTTTGTGTTTGATATGCATTGGCTCTAAAATCGGTGCATCCAATAACATCCAAGCCGAAACGCCATGGGGTTGTTTTGCTAATTAATCCTTCTCGATAAATACTTTCTTGATATTGTATCAGCGGCAAACGCACCTGACTTTCATCGTTCACTTGTTGGATCAACAGGCGACTTTGTAAATGCCATTTGCGCAAATTGATTTGTTGTGTTATTTGCGCCGAAAGTACGTTCAGCGTTTTATCACTTTGAATAGGGCGACCAGATTGTGCAAGCAATACCCAATTTCCTATAATTTGATTGCTAATTCGGAGATGGAGGTTTAACTTTTGAATTTCCAATTCAGCAAAAATGCGGTTGATTGAAATTTTTTGGAGTGATGTATCCCAACTTCCAAAATTGGACGCAAAATGTTGAAGCTGGTAAAAGGCTTCCTGGCGCATGTTTTCAATTCCCACATTTATTCTCAAATCTTTCGATGACTTTATTTCCAGAGAAGTCGAAATGGAAATATCACCAACATTAAATCCAGAAAGAAAGTACTCTCCTTGGGCATGAATTTTCAATTTAGGACTTAGGTGATAGTCTAACTTTCCGCCTGCACTTTGGTTAATGGATTTCAGATTAAAGTTAGAACCACTTACGGGGATTTCCATCCACACATGAACTGCTTGTTGTTTTAAAAATGCCTTCGCTTCCCAATGCATTTCTTTCGATGAATCGGCCTGTGTGCTGAGTTTTAATAAAGCAAATTCATTCTCCCATTGGGTGTTGTAATAGTCTGCAAATGTCCTGGCGGAATCGGCAATGCTTGAATAATATGCGTTTATTGGATTTTCATCGTCGTAAGAGTGTCGGTTGAAATTGTATTGAACGGTATGTTGCAAACGAACAATTGCGCCGGTTTTACGGAGTCCGCTTGAATCGGTTCCTGGTCGAATTATATCAAATGTTTGTCGCAACAAAAATCCATTTCGGAAAACTTTGTTACGCGCTTTATCTAAATTTACAGGATAAAGCTGTCGGTTGTTTTCGGTGTTGGTTTGAAAGAGGGAATCGCCCGAAGCTGTTATTCCACCATTTTCGAATGAAGCACCTTTGTGATAGACAATGCCTGCAAAAGCTTGATAGCGTTCGGAACCCGGTCTAAACCAAAAGTTAAATCGCAATGCTGAATGCGCTGTAGCTTGACGAACATAAGTACCTTCCGAATTTACACGTTGGAACTCAATTCCAAAATTAAATGACTTACCGATGTTTTGTGTGTGCCGAATTCTGAAAAACGCTTCTTTCTTTCCTCCTTGTGTGTAGGAAGCTTCGGTAAAAGGCGATTGAGCATCGTAGAATTGAATGTTCTTTAATTCAAACGTATAAGGTAGAAACGTACTGAAGCCCCAATTGAAACCGCCGTTAAAAGTAGGTTGGAAGTTCAAATCTTGAATAGCGGTTCCGTTATTCCCTAAGGTGCTGTTTATGAGTTGACTTCTGTAAACTGGCAAGTAAAATTGCACCCGATCGAGCGAGTAATCTATCTTGCTCATTTGCCTATTTCCCGATTCGGATGCATCTAAACCGATGTATTCGACCCGCGATTTGTCACGACCGATGGTTGATGAATCGACCTTTAATAGGTTCGTTTGCTTAGGAGCCACATTGTTATCGGTTTGAGCTAACGCAAAAGAATAATAAAGGATGAAAAGTAATATGGAAAATCGTTTCAACATTGCGTCAAAAGTAGCAGTTTTATAACAATTGTTTCATAGATTTTTAGTAGTAAGTAAACAACGGAATTCATCTAAAATTTGTAGATGTGTTTATCATTGAGATTCTTGGTTTATCTTTACCATCCCAAAATTAGCTTCAGATATGTACAGACCACATCGAAATCTAGTCACTTTGGGGGAGTTTATCATTGAGCGTCAGGCAGATTTTCCATACGCAAAAGGTGAACTTTCCAGCTTATTGAGCGACATAAGTATTGCAGCGAAAATTGTGAACCGCGAAGTGAATAAAGCCGGATTGGTGAATATTCTTGGCGAAGCCGGGTCTGATAATATTCAGGGCGAAAGTCAAAAAAAGTTGGATGTCTATGCCAACGAGCAATTCCTTGCAGCACTCGCTTCTGGTGGAGAATGTGCTGGAGTTGCATCTGAAGAAAACGACGAAATTATATTGTTTGATGGACCTTCCTCATCCGGAAAGTATATCGTTGCGATGGATCCTTTGGATGGTTCTTCGAATATCGATGTAAATGTTTCTGTAGGTACTATCTTTTCCATTTACCGCCGTAAAACTAAAAACGGTCCAGCTACTGTTGATGATTTTTTGCAGTTTGGTTCCGATCAAGTGGCTGCTGGTTACATCGTATACGGCTCCTCAACCATGTTGGTTTATACAACAGGTAACGGAGTGAATGGCTTTACGCTCGATCCTTCTATTGGAGAGTTTTGTCTGTCGCATCC
This sequence comes from Flavobacteriales bacterium, assembly GCA_040402915.1. Taxonomy (GTDB): domain Bacteria; phylum Bacteroidota; class Bacteroidia; order M30B66; family M30B66; genus CALQRR01. The sequence continues at coordinate 4,496 of JBBALS010000040.1, read as the reverse complement.
CAATATGCGTATTCCCAAAGGCGGTAATATCTACTCTGTTAATCAGGGTAATTTTGTGCATTTTCCCGAAGGCGTAAAACGCTATATCAAGAATTTACAAATCGACGATAAAGCGAGCAAGAAGCCATACACCTTGCGTTACATTGGATCATTAGTCAGCGATTTTCACCGCAACTTAATTAAAGGTGGAATTTATATTTACCCAACAACTCTAGCTTCACCCAAAGGGAAATTACGTTTGATGTACGAAGCCAATCCCATGGCGATGATCATTGAGCAAGCCGGAGGAAAAGCAACGGATGGTTTTCAGGACATTCTCGAAATTGAACCAACCGATATTCACCAGCGTGTTCCATTGTTTGTAGGGTCGGAAGATATGGTGGATGAATCGATGCGTTTCATGCGTGAATTCAGCGATGAAAATTTGCAACCTTCTTATTTGAGTAAGTAATTACTTCTCATTCAATCATTATTTAACGCAATATAATTTCTCCATTTTCTTATTCAGAGAATGGAGTAAGTGTTTTTCTATCATACCGATACAAACCCATATTTCGAGTACCGAACCAAATTGCATTGTCTTTGTCTTCAAGCATGAAGCAAACTTCCTTATTAAAAACTTTCGTATAAGATAATTCATTGGGATTACTTGCTGATATGGATGAATACCATAATCCGCCGAGTGTGTCGCCCATGTCTTTTCCATAATCAGAAGCAATCCATAAATTTCCGGCCTTATCTTCTAAAATATCATTGAGTGATTCTTTATATAAGTCTTTGGGTTGACTATAATCAGTGAATGTTTTGCCATCATAAGACCAAACACCGTATCGTCTAGTTGCAAGTAATAAATCCCCGTTTTTACTTTCTATCACTTTACGAAACCAACCTTCGTTTTTAGGTTTAAATCGTTCAATCATTTCTCCATCGTAGCGACAAAAACCTTCAAAACCAGGCGGCATTCCGGAAGCAAACCACATAATTCCGTATTTATCTTCGAGGATATCACAAACCATTTTCAGTTGTAGACTATCTTTATTTATCACTTTGTCATTGGCTAAGAATCGTGTCATATTGAACCCGTCATAGCAATAAACACCGTCGCCTGTACCGAACCAAATTTTTCCATTCTTATCTTGAAGTATACTCCAAACGGTATTGCTCGTAGACCAATCATTATAATAATTTTCTCCTTTAATTGTGGGTCTTATGTAATTACTTATTGGAATACGAATAATATAATTGCCATTGGAACGACAAATACCTTCGCTTGTTCCAAACCAGATGTTACCTGCTTTATCTTCTAATAAAGAGAAAATGATATTACTCAATAAACCATCTTCTTTGGTAAACTGAGTAAATAGTTTGCCATCGTATTTGTAGACGCCCTCTGAACTTGTTCCAAACCAAAGGTTGCCATGTTTATCTTGAATTCCACACGTTACACTTTGATATTTGTTCGAAGTCTTTGTCTTAGAAAGTTTTGCCTGTCCAGTATGAGATGATTTCAACTCATTGGATTTATTGCTAGTGGGATTTGTTTTAGTTTGCCCAGTGCAGGAAGACAAACAAGTTAGAATTAATAAAAGAGAATAAATTGGATGAATCATGTGTTTCTTTCCTATAGTTATTTTTTAATCCTCAGGCTGAAGGGTGTAATTGTTTGTTTTCTCTCAACTCCAGTCAAAAGCTACTCAATTTCGTCTTCCCGTTTTTAAAACTAATCAAACAATTTCTTGATTTGATATTTTCTTTCATTAATTCTTTTTTAAAAGCATAATAGGTAACTGTGCCGGATAGTCGTAAATGGTTAAATGTAAAAATCATGTTTCTTTTTTAAAATGCCAAAGTTAAGGTTGTATAAATTCCAAATCGAGTTACTGCTTGATTGCTGTTGAATTGTGAAAGTCGCCAAATAGCATCAATAGACAATACATTAAACAAATTTCCAATACCTACACCTGCTTCGCTGTATGGTTTTAATCCAGTAGTTTTAATTGGATTTATGTTGTTAAATTTTCTGTTTTCATTACTCATTACACCCATGTAATTATTAAAAATTATTCGCTCCCTTAAATTTAGTTTATTGATTAATGGAATTTTGCTTAGAATAATACCACCCATGTTGTAACGCAACATTAGACTTGCAAATCTATCGGCTGCAAACTCATAAGGCAACATATTATTGAATGTGTATTTATTGGAAACATAGTAAGCGTTGCCAGTGGGTGTAAATAATAAAAGGGCTGGAACTGTACCGAATAGTTGCCCAACAGATGCTGCATAAAATAAACTTCCTTTGACTGGTAAATTTATTTCCTGTGATACATTGGCAACAATTTTATGGTATTCAAAAAAGTTGTTTTTGGTTAGCTCAAAACCATACGTATAGTTTAATGTAAAGACTGGAAAGCGTGAAATAATGCGAATTTTATCGTAATTAAAAATAGTCGTTCTTTCGTTGTGGGCATATCGTAACACAATACCAAACTCATTAACAGCCATTTTTTTTAATGGTTTAAAGTCAAAAATAGAATCGTTTTCGCCAATTTGGTAATAGGTATAATCGAAAGTAGGATTTAATGTTTTGATACATACAAAACCTTTTGCACTCCAATTGTGGTTTAAATCTATTTCCTGCAAAAGTTTTATTTGTTGCGTGAACACTTGGTAAGCTGGTATGTTTTTGCGCAAAGCCAACGTAAACACATTGTCAGCATCTAAGGCATCATCAAAATCTAATAATAAATCAAAATCGCTTCGGGCAAATAATTCTGTTTTTAAATAACGTTTAGTTGTAGGCACATACTTAAAACCTAAACCACCTTTTATTACTTTATCTTTAAAACCATAAGCAGCATATCCATTTATATTAAAGGTTTTGCTAAAACATGGTAATGTCCAAAAGCCAGTTCTTACTCTTAAACCTTCAACTAAATTTGTACTTACTAAACTTGAATATGGTCCAACTCTTAACCTGCAACCAATATCCCAATAGCCAGTAGCAATGAGGGTTGTAAGTTTTGTTTCTCGTACAAATTTTTTATTTATTTTTAGAGAATCAAAGGTGTTATAAATGGCTTGTTCTTTTGTTGAAAGTTTTTCAATTCTATACACATCGTCAAAGTTTTGTATAGTGTTGGTTTGTGCACTTGTGCTATCAATATTTTTGCTTTTGTTGTAAAAATTATTTGCATTAAGGGTTTCAGAATTTATAATGTAATCGTTGTAAATACTTGTATTAGTAAGGCGTATTTTCTTTGAGGTAGAATCTCCTTTAATAGGAATACCTAGTAAATCTAAACCATTATTGAACTCAATAGTTGTATTAAATTTTTGAGGCAACCAAATAGCTTTCTTTGATTCAACATTGTTTTCTATGGATACATAATCTTGATTTATTTTTATATTATCAATAAAATTTATGTTGCTGCCTTTGGTTGTTTGAAGTTGATATTTTGTAATAGCAAAAGTTTCATCTTCCACCCAAATATATCCAATAAAGGTGTTTTCGTTTTTTATTTTAGGGTTTACTTTTAGTCTTATGTATTGCTTGTTTCCTTCAGTTATAGTATCCAGCGGAATGAATTTGTAATAAGATAAACCTAATGTTGAAATAGGGCTTAAAAATGAGGTTTTTAGTATTGGAATAATTCCATCATATAAATTAATTTTAAACTCAAACTTATCTAATTTACTTCCTAATTTATCAGTACTTAAACCTAATTGTTTTGTTGCAATTAAATGTTCAATATTGGTTTGTAAATTATTTGAATGATAAGTTCTAAAAAATTTTTCAGTAAAATAAATTGGTGCCACATTATTGAAAGAATCTGTTTTAAAGGTCTTATATATGGCTGCAATGTTTTTAAAGAATCCACTGCTTTGTGAAGTGTCTAAATTGTAAATATCAATTTCCGTTTTGCGATATTCATTAAACACACTATTGTCGAATCGTTTAATATCATTTTTGCTTTTGTTCTCAATAACCTTTTGTATAATATACTTACCGGGATCTTTATAGTTGATTATATTTACTTCATTAAGTAACAATAAATTTTCTTGTAAAGAGATAATTAGCTTTTGTTTAGGTTGCTCAGAAATAAATGTTTTAAATGTTTTATAGCCAATAAAGGAGATAATTAATGTATCAGGTAGTGTTTCTGTTTTTATAGTAAAGTTTCCATTTTCATCAGAAGTTGTTCCAATCATTGACTTTTTAAAATGTACATTAACAAACTCCATATTCGCATTTGTTTTTGCATCGTTTACCTTACCATTTATTGAAATAATTTGCGAGAAACTATTTGTTATAGTTAATAAGGAAAGCAGAAATAGTATGTGTTTAAAATACTTCATTGTTGCTTGTTTTATTGTCAAATTGGACACATTTAATAATCTTCATTTACTACTTTCAAGAAAAATTACAGCTTCTATATTTCCAAAGCCGAATAAGGAACGTTATTTATTAATGTTTTTTGTTAAGCATTTTTCTA
>JBBALS010000039.1:0-11096 GCA_040402915.1 Flavobacteriales bacterium | reverse complement strand
ACTGTGTTGTCTTCGTTTCGAACAACTGTTTTGTAAACGTTTCCTCTAAATGCTCTGAAATCGGAAACATCTTCTGGAGAAAGTGGACGATACACATCCATTACCCACTCAGCAACATTACCTGCCATGTTAAATAATCCGTAATCATTCGGCCAATAAGCAGTTACTTCGGCGGTGATATCGGCATTATCATTCAATTTACCAGATGTTCCCATGTTATCACCTCGGCCACGTTTAAAGTTGGCAACCATTTCCCCTTTGTAACTATCTTCAGGATTACGTAAAATATGTCCATTCCAAGGATACATTCTTCGTTCTGTAATTAATTCTTCTTCGGTATTGCCAATAAGACCAAGTGCTGCAAATTCCCACTCAGCTTCAGTTGGAAGTCTATATCGTGGTAACATAATACCATCTTCCATTTTTACTTTACGTGTAGCTCCTTCTCCTTTACTCGGATCTAAATCAACAGGATCATTTTTAACCAATCCTTCATATTGCCCGGATAAATAAGCATCCGTATTGAAATTATTATCTGCAACTTGACTTGGATCCATTTTTAAAACACCCTCGCGAATCAAAATAAATTCATTCACACGATCTGTTCTCCATGCACAATAATCGTTTGCTTGAAGCCAATTTACCCCAACTACTGGATAGTTTTGATAAGCTGGATGGCGAAGATAATATTCAACATACGGTTCATTGAATGCCAATTTATCGCGCCAAACAAGTGTGTCGGGTGTAGCTTTTAAGGCAACATCTGGATAATCCACATCATAAACGCGCTTAAGCCAGTATAAATAATCTCGATAATATTGATTGGTGATTTCTGTCTCATCCATATAAAAGGAAGAAACAGTAATGCGTCTTGGCATATTATCCCATTCATGTTGGATTTCTTGTTCGGTCCTACCCATAGTGAAAGTACCGCCTTCAATAAGAACCAAACCGGGCCCAGTTTCCTGCTCAGTATAATCTACTTTGAGGAAGCCTCCGTTTTTAGGTTGATTGTATTTCCAACCTGTTGCATTCGATTTTGAAGAAGAGTCATTACATGACTGTAGAAATACAGCACCAGATAGTACTAATAATCCCAAAGAAATTGACTTTGTTTTTGAAAGCATTGTCGTTGTTTTTGGTTGTAAGTTTTTGTGAAGTATTAATTATGCATATAACTAAAAAGATGGGCAATCTATTGTGCGGTATCGTCTCTTTTTCGGTTTGCAATCAACTTGCATCGAAACAGAGATCTCGTGAGCCCCACCTGTAGTGTTTGTTAAACGTGAAACTGTAACATCATAGCTGTAGCCAAACTTGAATAATCCTTGTTGAATACCTACGAGTGCTATAAATGCATCTTTGTTTCTGTACCATAATCCCGCAACAAATAAAGATTTTTTGAAATACATTCCGATATTAATTTGACGGAAATCTTGTTGTTGTTGAAATAATATATTGGGAGATATTTTTGCCGGATCATTGAAACGCGTTTTGCGTGATAAAGGAATTGATGCCCCTGCATGCGCAGTTATTTTCAACGGTAAACGGCTTGAAGGAACTAAAAATGATTGATCGGGTTGTGTTAAATGGTGTGCGGCAAATCCAAAAAAGAATCGCTCGCTGTAACCAATCATACCTGCACTGAAATCGACATAATTAACGGAATTCGGCCCGAAAGCCTCTTTTGTACCATAAATGAAACCATAACGAGAATCAATTTGATCACCGAAAGTTAGTTTGGTCCAATCTAGAGTTCTTTGGGCATAAGTAGCTTGAAATCCTGCTTTAATAGAAAAATTCCGATTTACCTCTAAATGGTAAGAATAAATACCACTAAAATTTAATGTGTTTAATGTTCCTTGTCCAGCAACATCGTTTGTTACTAAAACACCAATTCCTCCGTTTAGTGCATCAACATGTTGATCGTAAGATGCGCTATACGTAATATAATTACCCGGAATAGCAGGCCATTGATTTCGGTAATTTAGAATAAACCTCGGGCATCTAGCCACTCCAGCAAAAGCGGGATTCAAATAAAGTGGATTTGCATAGAACTGGGTAAATTGAGGATCTTGCGCCTTAACTTCTTGAAGTATAGCAGTTAGCAAAAATGCGATTGTGAGTATTTTTTTTAGCATCGTAACGAATTTAGGTCAATATAACGATTAGTCCAAATAGGTGTTACAAAAGTTTTTGATGTTTTATGAAACAATAATGTAAGAAAGATGTCGTTTAATAGCCTTGAGCAAATGTAAAAGAAAAAACAAGTTTATCAAATCATTTCTTTGAGTTTTCATTTACATACGCTTGTTTATTCATTTTATTTTACATTTTTAATTATAACTTAAGTAGGATTTTCTAATTCTTTCAAACAATCCTGTATATTTCGGGTTTAATTTTGTAGATCTATTTTTTAGAAAATCTTAAATTTATCAAGCATTTCATGAGCATATTCTCAAAATATATTATACTAGTCCTCTTAATTTTCTTGAATTCGTTTTCATACGCACAAGAAAAAAAAACATCTCAACAAATAAAATGGACTCAGCCGAAAGCAATTAAAATATCTCAATACGATACTCAAAAATTATTGAGTTTTGAGGGTGCTCAATATATTGGAGAAATAAAGGAACTGCCATACATTCAAAAGGTACTGCCTATCCAAACCAAGATGGAAGTGGCTCTTGTAGAAATTGAAAATCCAATTTACACTTCACTAAATGCTTCCGAATTAAACCTACTTCCTAGCAACCTAAATCTTTTAGATACTCCCGAACTTATTTATGCTACAGTATATGATAAGAAAAAACCTTTTCTAGAATATCGAATTCTTCCTTTCAGGCAATCGTCAAACGGAATCGAAAAACTTGTTTCGTATGATTTGAATATCAACTTTATCCCCAACAATCAATCTTCAGCAAAACCTAAATCACTTGCAGCCAATTCCATTTTATCCTCGGGAACTTGGTTTAAAATTGGGGTTACATCAACTGGAATTTATAAATTAAGCAAACAAACGCTCATCAATATGGGAATGAATACAGCATTCAATCCTACAAATCTTCGGGTTTATGGAAATGGTGGTGCTATGCTTCCTGAACGAAACAATATTTATTATCCCGACGATTTAGCTGAAAACGCAATTTATTTCCAAGGAGAACAAGATGGCAATTTTGATGATCAGGATTTTGCATTATTTTATGCGAAGGGACCTACATCGTGGTCATATGATAATGTAAGAGGGATTTTTAAACATGCTAAAAATCTTTATAGCGATACAGCTTGGTATTTTATTACTGCCGATTTGGGGCCGGGTAAAAGAATCACAAGTCAAGCTCAGTCATCAACTTCGCCCTCACATATAGTGGATGTTTTTGATGATTATGGATATGTGGAAAATGACCAAGAGAATTTCATGAAAACAGGTCGACGTTGGTTTGGTAACAGAATGGAAGCGACAAACTCATTTGCATTTAATTTCAGTTTTCCTAATGCAACAGCAGGCCCTCACAAACTAACAAGTAATTTGTTAGCAAGATATACAGGCACTACAAATTTTAATGTGAGTGTAAATGGACAAAGTTTTAGTCAATCAGTAAATGCGCTTTCGGGTGTGGGTTATCTCGATACCTATGCCAAGGAAAATGAAAGTACTTTTATCGTTAATGGTAATTTAACCAATGCAAATGTTACCATTGACCGACAAACATCCGGAAGTATTGCATGGATTGATTATCTCATATTAAATGTAAAGCGAAATTTAGCATTTACTGGTTCGCAGGTTCAATTTCGTTCTCAAGATGTTACAGGCATTGGTAATATTTCTCAATACAATATTACTTCTGCGAATTCTACTTTGAAAATTTGGGAAGTCACAAACAAATATTATATAGTAGAACAAAGTTACAGCGACAATGGATCAACTATTTCCTTTGTTCAAGCATCCGATTCGCTGAGAGATTATGTAGTTTTTAATCCTTCAGGAAGTTTTTCATCCCCCATTGCAGGAGGTTCCTTTTCAAATCAAAATTTACACGGAACGGCACAAGTCGACTATATCATTGTTGCCCATCCTGCATTTCTTTCGGCTGCTGAAAAATTAGCAAATCTTCATCGTTCTGCTGACGGCATGCGTGTTATTGTAACGACTCCTCAACTTATTTATAATGAGTTTTCTTCGGGTTCGCAAGATATTGGAGGCATTCGAAATTTTGTGCGGATGTTTTACAATCGTGCGCTAGTTCCAGAAGATCTTCCAAAATACCTGCTATTGCTTGGTGATGGCTCTTACGATCCTCGAAACCGCATTGCAAACAACCAAAATTGGATTCCAACCTACGAAAGTTCAGAATCTCTAAATCCAATTGGTTCCTATTGTTCCGACGATTTTTATGGATTCATGGATCCAACCGAAGGCACAAGTATTCAATCGGTTGGTGCTGGTTTATTGGATATTGGAATTGGTCGATTTCCAGTCAATACGCCCGAAGAAGCCAATCAAGTTGTAGATAAAATAATTCATTACTCGAGTAGCCGCGATTGTTTAAATGATTGGCGAAATATGGTGGCTTTCATCGCTGACGATGAAGACCAGGACGATCACATAAGACAAGCAGAAAGTGTAAGTGATTTAATCAAACAAAATTATCCAGTTTATAACATCGACAAAATTTACCTCGATGCTTACCAACAAGAAAGTGGCGCAGGAGGACAGCGTTATCCACAAGTAAACTTAGATATTAATAGCCGCGTTGAACGAGGAGCATTGATGGTCAATTACGCCGGACATGGCGGAGAGCAGAGCATGGCACTCGAACGCGTTATTACAATTCCCGATATTAACGATTGGAAGAGTTTCAATAACATGCCTCTATTTATGACAGCTACTTGCGAGTTTAGTCGTTTCGATAATCCCGACTTTACGGCTGCTGGCGAATATGTAATTCTAAATCCTACAGGTGGAGGCATCGCATTATTTACAACTGTTCGATTAACATTTAGTTCGGCAAATGCCAATTTGAACAGAAATATCATGGACACAGTTTTCGCAACTCAAGCTGGAAAGCACTTACGCTTGGGTGAAATATTACGAATTGGTAAAAATGCTCCAACAACGGGCTCCTCTTTTAATAATCGGAGTTTTACATTATTGGGGGATCCTGCTATGATGCTAGCATTCCCAGATTATAATGTTGTTACAACAAGCATAAATGTTAATGGAACTGTTTCAACAACCGATACATTATCAGCTTTGGATTTAGTGACTGTTCAGGGCGCCATCACTGATAATAATGGAAATATTCAAACGAATTTTAATGGTGTTGTCATTCCAACAGTATTCGATAAAGAAGTAACTTATTATACTTTAGGAAATGATGAAACATCTCCTGTAATGCCATTTAAGCTTCAGAAAAATGTTGTTTTTCGTGGGCCAGCAACTGTTAACAATGGGGTTTTTACATTTAGTTTTGTTGTTCCACAAGACATACAATTCAATTTCGGTAATGGTAAGATTAGCTATTATTCTCGCAATGGTTCCACCATCGATGATGCCCATGGATACAACAAGAACATTATCATTGGAGGCTTTAGTAAAAATCCTATTTCCGATAATACAGGACCCGAGATCAAATTGTATATGAATAATCAGCAGTTTGTTTCGGGTGGAATTACCGACGAAAATCCTACTTTCTTAGCTTTTGTTGAAGATGAAATTGGTATTAATACCGTTGGAACGGGAATCGGTCATGACATTACCGCTATTTTAGACGGGAACACAAGTCAGCCATTTATTTTAAACGATTATTACAAAGCGGAGCAAGATAATTTTAGGAAGGGAAGTATTTCTTATCCGCTCAGTAATTTAGAGCCGGGTGCTCATACAATAACATTTAAAGTATGGGACGTAGCCAATAATTCATCAACGGCAAGTATCGATTTCATTGTAGTGAAGGCGGAGGAACTTTCTTTGTCGCATGTTTTGAACTATCCAAATCCTTTTACGACGCATACCGAATTCTATTATGAATACAATCAGCCCGGAGTTCCGGTTGAAGTGGATATAAATGTATTTACCATTTCAGGAAAATTGGTAAAAACGATAAATGCAACACAGGTTAGTAATGGTTATCGTTCTGAGTCGATTGATTGGAATGGCTTAGACGATTTCGGCGATCGTATTGGAAGAGGTGTATATATGTATCGACTTCGCGTTAAAACACCCGATGGTAAATCGGCAGAAAAAATAGAGAAACTTGTTATACTATAGTTCCGTAATGCATCAATCTAATTGAAATACTATATTTGCCCTATTATTTGAAAACCCAATGAGAAATCGGAAATTTTCAGTTGTCGCGTTCGCAGGCATTTCATTATTCTTGATTACTTCAACTCAAACTCAAGCTCAAATTTCTTCGAGTCAGTTGAATGGCCAAACAATAAACACCATTACCACAGCAGTTCCATTGTTGATGATTTCGCCCGATGGTCGCGCAGGAGCTTTGGGTGATGCCGGTGGAGCCATGAGTGCTGATGCCAATTCCATTCACTGGGGAGCAGCTAAACTTGCTACGATAGAAGGCAATTCAGGTATTTCATTATCATACATTCCTTGGTTGAGAAACTTAGTTCCCGACATCAATTTGGGGTATTTGTCTTGGTACAAGAAAATGAAAAAACGTCAGGTTATTGGAGGTTCTTTACGTTACTTTTCTTTGGGAAATATAGTATTTACAGACATTGTTGGAAACACCATTGGACAATTTAATCCCAACGAATTTGCGATCGATTTTGCCTATGCTCGTAAGTTTTCCGATCGTTGGAGTGGAGGTATTGCACTTCGCTATATTTTCTCAAACTTAACAGGTGGTATTGATGTGCAAGGAACACCAAGTTTTCCCGGACAAACAGCTGCTGCCGATATTTCCACGTATTACAGCAACCCAGATTTGAAAATTGCGGGTAATAAAGCAACGTATTCTTTTTCAACAGCAATTACCAATATTGGCGCTAAAATATCGTATACCAAAACAGCCGATCGGAATTTTATTCCAATCAATCTTCGCATTGGTAACTCATTAAAAATGAAATTGGATGATTACAATTCATTCACATTCATGTTCGATCTAAATAAATTGTTAGTTCCAACTCCACCCATATACAATCCGGGTAATGGAGATATCATAGCAGGGAAAAATAATAAAGTTCCCATTGTTTCAGGAATGTTGCAATCGTTTTACGATGCGCCGGGAGTTCTAGAAGCAGATGGAACGCGCAATGTGTTCAAAGAAGAATTACGTGAAATCAACCCATGTGGCGGAATTGAATACAGCTACAACAATGTATTTGCCATTCGTACCGGTTACTTTTACGAGCATCCAACAAAAGGAAATCGCCGTTATTTTACATTAGGAGCGGGTATCAAATTCAACGTATTCACCCTCGATTTAGCTTACCTAATTCCTACACAACAAAGAAATCCGTTAGAAAATACCCTTCGCTTTTCATTGCAATTTGATTTTGGCGCTTTCAAGGAACAAAACCAATCTACTGAATAATGAATATCAGAGTAGGGCAGGGAGTCGATGTTCACCAACTGAAAGAAGGATATGACTTATGGCTTGGAGGAATTAAAATTCCACATACAAAAGGAGCCGTCGGACATTCAGATGCTGATGTATTAATTCATGCTATTTGCGATGCAATTTTGGGTGCGGCTAATCTGCGTGATATTGGTTTTCATTTTCCAGATACATCGGCAGAATTCAAAGGCATAGACAGTAAAATTCTACTTCGTCGTGTAACTGATCTTCTCCATGAAAATGGATGGAAAGTAGGAAATGTAGATGCTACACTTGTTTTGGAAGAGCCCAAAATAAAATCTTTTATTGAGAAAATGCAAGAAACATTGGCGCCTCTAATGAATATAGAATCCGATGCCGTTTCTATAAAAGCAACAACCAACGAAACAATGGGCTACGTTGGACGTCAGGAAGGTGTATTGGCTTATGCTACCGTTTTAATTTCTCGCTAAAATTTAACGCAAATCAATCAACAGTGCTCTACCTGATTAGGTAGTTTGTTCGTTGCTGAAAAATACTTTGTAGTAGTTCATTCCTTTGTCATCGTCGTATCCGCGTTCAATCAACTGCCGATTTCCATGCACATATATATGGAAATTCTTATCCAATTTTAATACGCTTTTAAACATTCCAGCGTGTTTCTTTACCGCAGCTTGTGAGATGTCGAAATTTTCAGAAATGCTATGTTCTGGATCTTCTGAATAGGATTCCGTGAATTTTCTAAATGCATTGGCAACTTCCGGCTGCAGAAGTACTTCCTCGTTGAAATTATCCAAATCGAATTTTTGTTTCTCTTTGAAAAACTTCGAACTTCTATTTAGTAAAGCAATTTGTTCGGCTGGATTCACTTCAAAATTCTCTGGTAACTGCTCTTTCACAAATTCCTTGGTAAGCTGCATGTACTGTTGTGTAAAATGATAGCTGTCTTCCAAAGTCTCCAATTCCAAAAAAGCATCGGTCCAATATTGTGCTTCTGCTGAATTGCCATTGGTTTTATCTACCACCAACACCCGATATCCATCGCCAGGTTCCAAACTAAAAATGAGACAGGCCTTATCGATGCGATCCAATCTGTATCCTTTTGATAGCAATACATTGCTGTGTTTATCGGCCCACTCAACTTGTGCAAATGAATCTTCATTCTCTGCTTTCAACAAAACAATACAGTCGCTAAATTCATTGTGCAAACTCACTTCCCGAATACGAGCAACAAATAAGTCGCCAGATAAAATTCTTGGATGAGTTGAAACATCATATAAATGACTTGCAATGGTTTGAGAAGCTTCGATGAAATTTCCTTCTTCACTGAAAAGTTCTTTCACCGCATCATGCACAATATTACCATTGGTTGAGAAATGATAAAACGCTTCGGGTTTAAAAGCACGCATCAAATAATGCAAAATAGATTCTTGATTATCATCTGGAATTTCCAATAAACTATCTGAAAGTGTCAAAGGTTCATCGTTCGATGGGTTGCCCACAAAGTGAACTGCTGTTTGATGCAGGGATGCGTTGTTGTATTGAATCATGTTGCGAATATAAGAAATCTCGGTGCTTATAATAATTGATTTGTATGTTTGTATCAACTATGATAAGCTATAATCCCAAGGACTGGTTTACGTTTATTTTTCGATTCCATAAAGCCGATACATTTCGCACGCTTGGTCCACTCATCTTATTGATTAGTTTGTACTCTGGGTGTATTGCTTGGTTAGAACTTGATTTTTTCCATATCGACAAAGAAAGTCAAATAAGAAATGTGTCAATAATTCATACTACGCTTGGATTGGTGATTTCCTTATTGCTTGTGTTTAGAACAAATACGGCTTACGAACGTTGGTGGGAAGGATGAAAAATGTGGGGGAGTTTGGTTAATTCGAGTAGGAATTTATCTTTTAAATTATCAATTCTACTCCCAAATGAAAAACACTTTTTTAACACCATGATTTCAAATTATGCCTTTGCTTTAAAAAACCATTTAAGAGATCAGTTGATTCTAAGCGATTTTGAAGAATGTCAGGGGTTTAATCGTGCTGATCTGCAAACAGATAAACATATTCCCAATCAGATTTGCCGCATCATTTTGAGTCGAATTTTAGAACATGAAAAAAATGGTGTTTTAAAACCGGAGCATATTCTTTTGATTAATTCTGAAATGATCAATTTTACGGATGTATTGGGTGCATGTGAACGGATTCGAAAAACCCCAATCCCTTTTTCATACAGTGTTTTTTTGAAGAAATTTACTTTTTTATATGTAATGACTTTCCCCATTGGATTTGTATTTTCTTTAGGATATTTAGTCATGCTAGTTGTTGGGATTATATTTTATGTTTTAGCAAGTTTGGAACTAATCGCAGAAGAAATAGAAGATCCATTTGGTAATGATGCCAATGATTTACCAACTGATGAAATTTCGAGAGTTATTCGAAATTCAATTCAAGAATAGTAGCGATACTTGTAAATAATTAATCAGAAAAACAGAGCAGTATATTTCATGTCTGAATATAAATTTGGTTGAAATGGATAGAAAAGATTTTTTAAAACGAGGATTTTTGGGTACGGCAATGTTTGGTGCAACAGGAGCAATATCGTCTGTTTTAACTAATAATATAGAGGAGCTGAAAGAACTTGAACTCATCGGATTTAATCATATTCCCAATACAGATTCTAAAATAATGGCAAATACAGTTTTACACAAAGCCGAAACACGAGGTGAAGCAAAACATGGTTGGCTCAACTCTCACCACACATTCAGTTTCGCAAATTATTACAATCCCGATCGAATGCATTTTGGTGTTTTGCGTGTTTTGAATGATGATATTGTGGATGAAGGAATGGGTTTTGGAACACATCCTCACGATAATATGGAAATTATCAGTATTCCTCTTGATGGTGATTTAGAACATAAAGACAGCATGGGTAATTTGGCCATTATTAAAAATGGTGATATTCAGGTGTTAAGCGCTGGCACTGGAATTACCCACAGCGAATACAATAAGAATAAAGATAAAAAAGTGAAGTTTCTTCAGATTTGGGTGTTCCCAAACAAAAGAAATGTAACACCTCGATATGATCAAATTACTTTAAATATTGCCGATAGACATAACAAGCTCCAGCAAATTTTATCTCCCAATTCCCACGATAGTGGAGTATGGATTCATCAAAATGCCTGGTTTCATATGGGTAAATTTGATAAAGATGTTGCACTTCAATATCCGCTAAAGGATAAGTCAAATGGGGTTTATGCTTTTGTTTTGAAAGGCGATTTCACAATTAACAATCATCTACTCAACAATCGCGATGGTTTAGGAATTTGGGATGTTGATTCACTAAACATCACTGCAAATTCTGCCAATGCCGAACTATTATTGATGGAAGTCCCTATGAATGTGTAGTATCTTCCTTAATGAATAATTTTTCAACGCAGTTAAATTAACTCCTATATTTGAAATGCAGTTTTTTATATGTTATAGATGTTGATGACATAATTGAATTGCAACATTGTTCATT
>JBBALS010000038.1:0-11309 GCA_040402915.1 Flavobacteriales bacterium | reverse complement strand
ATTTAACAAGATTGCTGGATGTTTCAAGGTCCTTCACAATTTGCTTGCGAACGGCAAAGCGATCTTGTCCAATGTATAACTGAGCAGCATCGCTCATGGTTCCATTGCTAGCAATTACATCAATAACTGGCAAGTTAAATTTGATACCCAACATATAATCGTTAACGTCATGCGCAGGTGTTACTTTAAGCGCACCTGTTCCAAATTCGCGATCAACGTATTCGTCGGCTATGATTGGAATTGCACGATTTACAAGTGGAACAAATACGTTTTTGCCAACCAAATGAGTATAACGTTCATCCTCTGGGTGAACACAAATGGCGGTATCACCTAAAATAGTTTCGGGACGAGTGGTTGCAATGGTGATTGATTCCGAACTTTCCTCAATGAAATACTTGATGTAATAGAGTTTCGAAGGCGTTTCCTTGAAAATTACTTCCTCATCCGACAAAGCAGTTTGAGCCGAAGGATCCCAATTAATCATGCGAACACCACGATAAACAAGGCCTTTTTTATGTAAGTCGATAAAGACATCAATAACAGCTTCGCTCATGTCTGGATCCATCGTGAATTTAGTACGATCCCAATCGCATGAAGCTCCCAATTTTTTTAGCTGATCGAGAATAATACCGCCATGCTTTTCTTTCCATTGCCAAGCATGATCGAGGAATTCTTCCCGTGTAAGACTACTTTTTTCGATGCCTTCCGAGCGCAGTTTGCTTACCACTTTGGCTTCGGTTGCAATGGAAGCATGATCGGTTCCAGGAACCCAGCAGGCATTTTTCCCTTGCATCCGTGCACGACGAATAAGTACATCCTGAATGGTATTATTCAGCATGTGGCCCATGTGTAAAACGCCCGTTACATTTGGCGGAGGAATAACAATGGTGAACGGTTCACGGTTATCGGGTTGCGATTTAAAACAACCGCTATCCATCCAGCGTTTGTACCATTTATCTTCTGTACCAAGGGGCGTGTATTGCTTCGGAATTTCCATTGTGCATTTTAAGATTGGCAAAAATAGTCGAAAATGCCACAGCGAGAAATCGAATTATTGACCTTGTTGGGAATTCGCGGATTTTTCTTCCGGAAATTGATTGTTTCGGCATGTTGAGGACATCTAAAAAGAAACCCAAACCAATAACCTAGTGCTATGAATAAATTAATTCATCTTTTGCATGGGGAAACTTTGGCTTTTCTTTTTTCCATTAATCACTCCCGAAATTTCCGCGACAAACACATTTTTATTTGTTTGTTTGTATGGTATTAATTGAGGAAAATCGTGCTTAGGATTTTCGAAGATCATTTGTTTGGTAGATGATGAAATTTGAACAAAGCTTATTGGCTGTTCATTATTTTGATCCTTAACCGTTGGAATGTACAACAATGTTTTTCCGTGTTGTTCTATGCGAATTGTTTCTGAAGAAACCGTGTCTTTACCAATGACAAAGAAACTTTTCCCTGCATACGTTGAATCGTTTAGCTTCTCCCAAGTTTCAGTTAAAATACCTTCGTATGAAGTATTTTGCCATTCACCTATTAACCAATGCGCATTTTCGATCAACGGGAATCGCGATATTTCTTGGGCTTGTGTATTATTTGAAGAACTAAATGTTATACATGAAAACGAGATGGCTAACACTATGAAGAAATTGATAATTATTTTCATGTCTACTGTATTGATTTATGAAATTACTCCGACTTCCTTTTCTTGCGAAAGAACTCGGTTAATAAAGCAGAACATTCATTTTCTAAAATACCCGATGTAACTTGAGTTGATGGATGGAGAATTTGACCAGCGATTGCCGAAACACCACGTTTTATATCCGAGGCTCCAAAGACAATTCTTCCCAACTGCGTCCAGAATGCAGCGCCCGAACACATGGCACAAGGCTCTAGTGTTACATATATGATACATTCGTTTAGGTATTTATTATTAAGATAATCCGAGGCGCTTGTGAATGCCTGCATTTCGGCATGGGCGGTAAAGTCCTTGAGTTGTTCGGTGCGATTAAATGCGCGAGCTATGATGCGATCGTTCCAAACGATGACACAGCCAATGGGAACCTCATCGGCATCGAAAGCTTTTTTTGCTTCGCGAATGGCTTCTCGCATGTAAAATTCGTCGGTCATATAATACAGCTTTGAAAATTATTCGGAAGTTAATAGGCATCTAATTAAACAAAAAAGGCCCATCGAATAAAGATGAGCCTTTTGTATGATTGAAAATAATTTATTCTGCAAGCACTATTACCTTGTTGTTATGCACTTCTACTACTCCACCGTTAATTTCGAAAGAGTGTTTTGCAGAAGATTTATCAATCACTTTGATAGTCCCTTTTTTCAAAGCAGAAATGAGTGACGCGTGTTTATCGAGTACTCCGAAAGAACCATCAATGCCTGGTAAAGTCATACTTGTAACTTCGGCTTCATATAATTTCTTATCGGGTGATATAATCTCCAAGTGCATAATCCGAATTCTTAGTTAGCTTCAGCCAATAATTTTTTACCTTTTTCGATTGCTTCTTCAATGGTACCAACCAAGTTGAATGCCGCTTCTGGATATTCATCCACTTCTCCATCCATAATCATGTTGAATCCTTTGATTGTGTCTTCGATTTGAACGAAACGACCTTCCAATCCGGTAAACTGCGTTGCAACGAAGAATGGTTGAGAAAGGAAACGTTGCACACGACGCGCACGGCTTACCGTCAATTTATCCTCTTCAGAAAGCTCGTCCATTCCAAGAATGGCAATGATATCCTGAAGTTCTTTGTAACGTTGAAGAGTTTCTTTTACACGTTGAGCTGTATCGTAATGTGCATCACCAACAACGTCGCGAGAAAGAATACGTGAAGTTGAATCGAGTGGATCCACCGCTGGATAAATACCTAGCTCGGAGATTTTACGATTCAATACAGTTGTAGCATCCAAGTGGGCAAATGTTGTTGCAGGAGCCGGATCCGTTAAGTCATCCGCAGGAACGTAAACCGCCTGAACGGAAGTAATGGAACCGCGTTTTGTTGATGTAATACGCTCTTGCATCTGACCCATCTCCGTTGCCAAAGTTGGTTGATAACCTACCGCTGATGGCATACGACCCAAAAGTGCCGATACCTCAGAGCCCGCTTGAGTGAAACGGAAGATATTATCGATAAAGAAAAGGATATCACGACCACCTGATTGCTCATCACCATCACGGAAATATTCCGCCATCGTAAGACCAGAAAGTGCCACACGTGCACGTGCTCCAGGAGGCTCATTCATTTGACCGAACACCAAGGTAGCTTTCGATTCTTCCAACGCTTTCATATCTACCTTAGAAAGATCCCAACCACCTTCTTCCATCGAATGCTTAAACTCTTTTCCGTAGTTAATTACGTCTGATTCAATGAACTCGCGCAGAAGGTCATTCCCTTCACGTGTGCGCTCACCAACACCAGCAAACACAGATAAACCTCCGTAGTTCTTAGCGATATTGTTAATCAATTCTTGAATCAATACAGTTTTCCCTACACCAGCACCACCGAAAAGACCGATTTTACCTCCTTTTGAGTAAGGCTCAATCAAATCAATTACCTTGATACCAGTAAACAAAATTTCTTTAGATGTAGAAAGGTCTTCGAAACGAGGTGGTTCACGGTGGATTGAATAACCACCAGTACGATCAGTATCACCAATTCCATCAATTGCATCACCTACAACATTGAAAAGACGTCCTTTCACTTGATCACCAATGGGCATTGTAATTGGCTGACCTGTAGTCGTTACCACCATTCCGCGGCTCAAGCCATCGGTTGCGTCCATAGAAATCGCGCGAATGGTATCTTCACCAACGTGCTGTTGACATTCCATGATTAATTTCTGTCCATCTGCGCGGATTACCTCAAGTGCATCGAGGATATTAGGCAGTTTGTTGCTTTCTGTATCAAAGCTAACATCGATCACTGGACCGATTACCTGTACAATTTTACCAGTACTTAGAGCCATAAAAATATTTTTATTTGAATCAGAGTTCTCTGAAATCCGCCGCGAAATTAATCGAAATTTCTTTAGAGAAAATGTTCTTTTAAAAAAAGCGCAAGTAAATTTTATATTTTTATAAACAACCCTCTATTTTATTGGGTTTTCAATGCTTTGACTCTTGTGATTTTAACACAGGACATAGTATTTGTAATTCAGCAATTTTGAATTAGGTTTGCCACATCCACATTATACTTAAGTGCAGGTATTTTACAATCTTTCCGATTTCCCCAATTTGTCGTTTCCTGTTGTAACTTCAGGAACATTCGACGGTGTTCATTTGGGACATCAAACCATCATTGCGCGTTTAAAAGAATTGTCCTTAAAATTTGCTGGACAGTCTGTAGTCATTACCTATCATCCTCATCCACGTCTGATTTTGCAGCCAGACAATACGGAACTTGAATTTTTAAATACACTGCCCGAAAAGATTGCACGTCTCGAACAATTAGGTGTCGATCACTTACTCATTATTCCATTCGATAGCACTTTTGCCTCATTAACATCCGAAGAATTTATCCGAAAAATTTTAGTCGACGTTGTTCATACACGTAAACTGGTTATTGGATATGATCATCATTTCGGGAAAAATAGGGAAGGTTGTTTTGATCATTTGTTGAACTTTGGACCTAAATATGGTTTTGAAGTTGAGGAAATTCCGGCACAAGACATCGATCAGGTGGCTGTGAGTTCAACTAAAATTAGGGCGGCCCTTCGAAATGGAGACATACAAACCGCTAATCGGTATTTGGGTTATGCGTATCCGTTTAATGGAAAAGTAATTAAAGGAAGGCAATTGGGCAGAAAGATTGAATTTCCAACTGCCAATCTTGAAATAGTACCCGATAGAAAACTAATTCCGGCAAATGGAGTATACGCAGTTCATGTTATAGTTGAAAATGCCATTTTCAATGGGATGATGAATATTGGATTTAGGCCTACGGTTACTGATGAAAAGGTTCGAACTATTGAAGTTCACATATTCGATTTTGATAACGATCTTTACGGCAAAGAAATAAAAGTGAAAATGATTACACGAATTCGAGATGAGATTCGTTTTAACGGAATTGACGAACTTCGTGATCAACTCAAAAAAGACAAGTTAGAAGCACTTAAAAATCTATCTGTATGAGAATGTATTTGTTTCGGTTTTTGTTTCTGTCTATCTTTATCGTACTTGCAAATAGCGTTTATTCTCAACCCGATTTCACAACGCAAGGAAAGGTTTTCACAAGCCTGTCGCAAGCTTTAATGCAGCCCGACTCTGTATTTCGTTTAAAGCTCCGGAGAAAAGGATATAAGGAAATACCCGCAGAGGTTTTCAATTTTAAAAATTTACGAGAACTGGATTTAATTGGCAATAAAATCCAACGAATTCCCAATGAAATTAGCAGTTTACCCCAATTAGAAATTCTTCGATTAGGGAGTAATAAAATTGAAGTTGTTGGAAAAGAGATTGGAAGTTTAATTAATTTAAGGTATCTGGACTTAGGTAAAAATGAAATTCAGGCGCTGCCATTCGAAATTGGGGAATTAAGCAACTTGGAGTTTTTACAGATTTGGGGTAATGATATTACCTTACTTCCAGAGAGTATCCAAAACCTGGATAAATTGAAATACCTTGATATGCGGGCTATTTTACTGACCGATTCGGAACGCGAGGATGTATTGGAACAATTACCACAAACCGAAATTTTCATTTCTCCGGGTTGCAATTGCGGTAAGTGAAATTAAGCTGCTTTTAAATGGCTTATTTTCAGTTTCTCGAAACGGGCTTTCGCATATTCAGCCGTAACAGTATACTTTTTAATATTGGGTTTTGATGGCAATTCAAACATCAAGTCTGTCATTATCCCTTCGCAAATTGAACGAAGTCCACGAGCTCCCAATTTAAATTCGTGTGCTTTCTCCACAATAAAATCAAGCACATCGTCGTCAAAATCAATATCTACATTATCAATACTAAACAGTTTTTTATACTGTTTGATGAGTGCATTTTTGGGTTCCGTTAGAATCCGTTTTAAAGCATCTGCATCCAATGGATCGAGGTGACTTAGAACTGGAAGGCGACCGATGAGTTCTGGAATAAGTCCGAAACTTTTTAAATCTTGAGGATTGATGTACTGAAGCAAATTCTCTTTATCGATAGCCTCGGCTTCTTGATTATTAGCGTATCCGATGGTTTGACTATGAATACGTCGGGCAATTTTTTTATCGATTCCGTCGAAAGCACCACCACAAATAAATAGAATATTTCGGGTATCGATTGCGACCATTTTTTGTTCTGGATGTTTACGACCACCTTGAGGCGGAACATTCACAACAGAACCCTCCAACAATTTCAACAATCCTTGCTGAACACCTTCGCCAGACACATCACGTGTTATGGAAGGATTATCACTTTTTCGTGCAATTTTATCAACTTCATCGATGAATACGATGCCACGCTGGGCTGCTTCAACATTATAATCGGCTGCTTGAAGCAAACGTGCAAGAATACTTTCTACATCTTCACCCACATAACCTGCTTCAGTGAGAACTGTAGCATCGGCAATGCAAAAGGGAACATTTAATATTCTAGAAATAGTTCGTGCAAGTAGCGTTTTACCAGTTCCTGTTTCCCCAACTAAAATGATGTTGGATTTTTCAATTTCGGTATCTTCATCTTTCTTAAAATTCTTCTGAGAAAGACGTTTGTAATGATTGTAAACTGCAACAGAAAGAACCTTTTTGGCTTCATCCTGCCCAATTACATATTCATCCAGATGCAATTTAATTTCGGAAGGTTTTAAAAGTGTGAGTTCCTGTTTAACAGAACCATCTTTACGTTCGTTAATTTCTTCGGAAACAATTTGGAAGGCCTGTGTAACGCAAGCATCACATATAAAAGCATCCAAACCGGCTATCAGTATGGCTGTTTCTTTCTTGCTTCTCCCACAAAATGAGCACTTCTCTTTAATCCGTTCCATTAAAAAATTATTTCTTGCGTGTCAGAATCTCATCAATCATTCCGTAAGCTTTGGCTTCTTCTGAAGTCATCCAATAATCGCGGTCGCTGTCTTTCTCTACTTTATCGTATTCTTGACCTGAATGTCCGGCAATAATGTCGTACAATTCTTTTTTCAATTTTTGAATTTCGCGTGCAGTAATTTCAATATCCGAAGCTTGTCCTTGAGCACCACCCATTGGTTGATGAATCATAACACGCGCATGTTTCAATGCAGTACGCTTTCCTTTTTCACCAGCACATAATAATACAGCACCCATTGATGCCGCCATTCCGGTACAAATTGTTGCTACATCGGGTGCAATAATTTGCATGGTATCATAAATACCCAAACCTGCATAAACAGAACCGCCGGGAGTATTCATATATATTTGTATATCTTTTTTTGCATCCACACTTTCTAGGAAAAGCAACTGTGCTTGCACAATATTGGCAACATAATCGTTGATACCTACTCCTAAGAAGATGATGCGATCCATCATCAACCGAGAGAACACATCCATTTGAGCAACGTTTAGTTGACGCTCTTCAATAATGGTGGGCGAAATGTAATCGGAAGTAATAGATGTATAGCTATCTAAAGAACTTGAACTTATTCCGCGATGCTTAACCGCGTATTTTCTGAATTCGTCGTTATTGAACATTTTCCAAATATTTAAGGTTGTAAAGAAACAAAATTATATGTAGGAATTTCAGCTATCGTGCCAACAGAAATAGAACTGACAATCTGTCGAACGCAATTAACATCCATTCAGCATGTAAAAATCGCAATAATGACAATTTATTTGAAATGAACACGAGAAAGATTTCAACATTATAATTCTGTATTTGGTTGAACTTGCTTTATATTTGCGCCCGAAAACAATATTCACATGGAAAACAACGTAGCTGTGGAAAACTACATCCCTTTTAAAGTAAAAGACATCTCACTAGCTGAGTGGGGTCGCAAAGAAATTCGTCTAGCAGAAGCCGAAATGCCAGGTTTAATGGCACTTCGCGAAGAATTTGGCGCAAGTAAACCATTACAAGGTGCACGCGTGGCAGGTTGTCTTCACATGACTATTCAAACTGCAGTTCTGATTGAAACACTTGTTGTTTTAGGTGCTGAAGTTACTTGGTCATCATGTAACATTTTCAGTACGCAAGATCATGCGGCTGCCGCAATTGCTGCTGCTGGTATTCCTGTTTTTGCTTGGAAAGGCATGACTGCTGAAGAATTTGATTGGTGCATTGAACAAACACTTCATTTTGGCCCAGAACGTAAGCCTTTGAATATGATTTTGGATGATGGCGGCGATTTAACCAATATGGTTTTTGATAGCTATCCAGAACTTGCAACAGGTATTCGTGGACTTTCTGAAGAAACTACAACAGGAGTTCACCGTTTGTATGAGCGCATGAAAAAAGGAACATTATTAATTCCTGCAATCAATATCAACGATTCAGTTACAAAATCTAAATTCGATAACAAATACGGTTGTCGTGAGTCATTGGTTGATGCTATTCGTCGCGCAACTGATGTAATGATGGCTGGTAAAGTAGCTGTTGTTGCTGGTTATGGTGATGTTGGAAAAGGTTCTGCCGATTCATTGAAAAATTCAGGAGTTCGGGTTATTGTTACTGAAATCGATCCAATTTGTGCTCTACAAGCTGCAATGGAAGGATTTGAAGTGAAGAAAATGGAAACCGCCATTAAAGAAGCCGATATCGTGGTTACTGCAACAGGTAACATGAATATTGTTTCTGAACGTCATTTCCGTGCATTGAAAGACAAAGCAATTGTATGTAACATTGGTCACTTTGATACTGAAATTGATATGGCTTGGTTAAATGGCGCATATGGTCATACAAAAGACACCATCAAACCACAAGTTGATTTGTACAACATCGACGGAAAAGAAATTATCGTTTTGGCTGAAGGCCGTTTGGTAAATCTTGGATGTGCTACTGGCCATCCGTCATTTGTAATGTCAGCATCATTTACAAATCAGGTACTTGCTCAATTGGAGTTGTGGATGAATACATCTAACTACGAGAAAAAAGTATATGTTCTTCCTAAATACTTAGATGAGAAAGTAGCTCGTTTACACCTTGCTAAAATTGGTGTTGAATTGGATGTACTTTCATCAGATCAAGCTGAATATATTGGAGTAGAACCGAAAGGGCCATTCAAACCTGAGTACTACCGCTATTAATTAGATTCTTGTTAAACATATCGAGTCCCTGTTGCTTAATTGCAGCAGGGATTTTTAATTATATATATGTAGTGTTCCTGGGCCGCTTATTTGAGCTTGATATTGAAGCAATGGATTAATTGCTGGACTATTCAAAACACTGCCATCAATTATGGAAAATTTTGAAGCACAACACGCACAATTTAAGATAACATTCGAAGAGCTATCCAAACTAACTTTGCCACAAGCGTCGGATGTATTGTAGGTACAATGCCGATCGAATGCAACATACTCCTCATAAGCACGGTGATAAACAAGAATGCCCCGAGAACCTGCGTTTACGTATAAAAACCCACCAACAGCATTTAATGAAAGACTGTTGGGGTCATTTAGTAGAATGTACCGATCAACATTTACATAGGGAATACCCAGTTGTTGATTTATGTTATCTTTTTTACAGGCAACTAACATTAAAATGAAACAAAGTAGGATGATCCTGTTTTTTTTCATCGATACAAGCATCTAAAATTTAATTTACAAAGATATCCGTATATTTTTGTATTAAAATATTCTCTTGCAATGCATAATTCAGCATATAAATTACATCGATACTTTTTTCTTTTTTGCTTAGTATTTATTCTTGCGGGAACATTGGCTTCAGCTCAAGAGAAACCCAAGAGCAGCAAACAACAGAAAAGAGAACTTCAAAAGAAAAAAGAAAAGCAAATTAAGGAAAAACGTGATTTAGAGAAGAAGCTTCATAAGAAGCATTTCGACATACAAGACAAGGCAACTAGAAAGCGAATGAAAAAAACGAAAAAACAAAGTGATCGTTTAAATAGAAGCAAGCGAAGATGAACAAATGGATGAAGAAATTTCAATGCTTAGTTGAATCTATAACATTTAAAAAAACAGTGCGACAAATTCCAATTATTGTATTCAATTGTTTTTCGAATAATGTTGATGTTTGTCTTATGAAATTTTTAAGGCAACATTATCAAATGTTCAATAGAAGATTATTGAGCAGTTCTTATTAAATTCTGCTTAATTTCGATTTTTATGCCATTTTTCTGAATATCAATATCTTGCAAAATATTTATAACGTATACTATTAATTTACAACAAGATAAGATCATGGATAAATTGGATTTTAGATTTGCATTAACCCAATGACTAAGCATAGAAATGAATGTAGATAATTGATTTTCAATACGATGATTTTTTTTTAACAAAAATTACCTAAGTACAAATCAATTTCTATCTTAGCAACCTTGAAAAAAAACGTGGATTTTAAACACATATAAGTATGGTGAGAAAGCTTTACCTAACAATTATCACAGTATTTTCCTTCTCAGCAACTGTATTTGCACAAGCTGGAGCAGGTACATTGAAAGGGATAATTAAGGACGCCAAAACAGGAACACCCATTCCATTTGCCAACGTGGTGGTGGAAGTTGGAGGAATTCAATTAGGAACTGGTCAATCGAATTTCGATGGTGAGTACCAAATTAAGCCTTTGGACCCGGGTTCCTATGAAGTAAAAACAAGTTATGTTGGATACAAACCAATTAAAACAACGGGTGTAATTGTTTCTGCAGGAAAAATTACTACAGTAGATGTGAAATTAGAATCCTCTGTTGTGGAAATTAAAACCTATGAAGTTGTTGCATACGATGTGCCTTTGATTGATGATTATCAAGGTAAGACCGTAACCAAAGAAGAGATTTATGCATTACCAACCCGTAACATTAACTCTGTAGCTGCAACTACTGCGGGGGTTACTCAATCTGATGAAGGTGCAGGTATCAATATTCGCGGATCTCGTGGAGATGCTACATTTTATTTCGTTGATGGTATAAAAGTTCGTGGTTCTACAAACATTCCGCAACAAGGTATCGAGCAAATTCAAATTATTACTGGGGGTTTGCCTGCAATGTATGGAGATGCAACGGGTGGGGTTATCTCAATCACTACTCGCGGTCCATCTCAAGAAATCCACGGAGGTTTTGAGTATGTTCGCTCTGTGGATGGCTACGGTTATAACCTACTCGGTTTTAACTTAACTGGTCCACTTGCTATGAAAACCTTAGCCGATGGAAAGAAAA
>JBBALS010000037.1:0-11327 GCA_040402915.1 Flavobacteriales bacterium | reverse complement strand
TGAAGCTGATGCAAAAAACGCATCTACAACGGCACCTAAATCTTGCTGTTCTAAAGATGCATCAAAGTCATGCTCTAAAGATCAAAAACAAGTAGCACCAGCAAAGTAATTAGATCTTAAAATTTAAAAATCCCGTTTCTTAATTGAAGCGGGATTTTTTTTTGTGCTGATTTTTGAGATGTTAAATACTTGAGCAAGTGATTATAACATGTCCAGAAGTTCGGGTAATGTGGCCACTTCCTTCACATTTAAATCGTGAGATAAATTCATGGTGTTCACTAAAATGGCGTCCCAGCCTGCATTCTGAGCGCCAACAATATCTACTTCGGGATCATCGCCTATCATCATGCTGTTATGTTTTTCAGCACCTGCTTTCAGCAAAGAATATTCAAATATCTCGAGATTGGGTTTGCGAGCTTGTGCTCCATCGCTGGTAATGACCACTTGAAAAAAATCACGAATGCCACAATTAATGAGTTTGAAGTTCTGAACGTCTTCAAATCCATTGGTGATAATGTGAAGCGTATACCGTTTCGAAAGTTCTGTAAGTGTATTGAGTGCCCCCGGTAATAGTCTTCGTTTGGCGGGTGTTACTTCTATGTATGCATCTTCCAAGGTTAATGCAAGTTCGGAATCGTTTAAGCCCAAACGCTTTATGGTGTTTAGAAAGCGATTCTGACGAAGATATTCCTTGTCGATTTTATTGGCTGTAAAAGCGTCCCAAAGCAAGGTATTTTCAAATTTGAATATTTGTGCAAAGGTGTCCTTGTCTTCTTGAACAGCATTACTCAAATAGGTATCATGCAAATCGTCAAGGGTTTCGCGGCAGTTGGTTTCATAATCCCAAATGGTGCGGTCGAGATCGAAGAAGAGGTGTTGGATTGACATTTATAAGTAGCTTAATATTTTAGGAAAATGAAGAATTACTGAAAGTATAAGCGACCAAATTACTACAGATACAAGCAAGTAGCAATATACTTTTGTTCTGTTTGGATAAAGTCGCCTGGCGATTAAAGTGCCAATGGGAATGGAGATAATAGTTGGAGTTATCAATGCAATTCCGGATAGACCGTATTTTTTAATGATGCGGACAAATACGCGCGATTGACGAGTGAAGATTTTCTTTTTTACTTGTTCTTTTTTTGGGAAGAATCGATATTTGAAAGCATCCCAAACAGCAAAAAGCCAATCACTGAAAAACATAAAAACGGTAACACCCATAGATCCTGCGGAAATCGCAAAGAGCAATAATTCCCAAAAGTTGAAATTGAAAGCAGCAAATGCAGATGGAACTCCAACTACAAATTTAACCATGCTCAACAAAAATAAAGGCAATAATTTTAATAGAAATGACATGACTTACAGGAAAAAACGATTGAAATGATGTATTTGGGAAACGTTCAATCCCATTCAAATTGCATCAAAATCAAATTTTAATTCCAAATGCCAAATCACCCGCATCGCCTAGACCAGGAACGATGTACGATTTTACGGTTAATTCTTCATCAACAGCTCCCATCCAGAAGCTTGTGTTTTCAGGGAAGTGGCTTTTTACGTAATCCAATCCAACAGTGCTCGCAATTAATCCAACCACATGAATATGTTTTGGTTTTCCGCGTTGAAGTAATGCCTTGTATGCAAGAAACATCGATTGTCCAGTGGCAATCATCGGGTCACATAAAATCAACACCTTATCATTTAAATCAGGACTGCTCATGTATTCAACTTTAATCTCGAATGAATTGTCCTTATGGTGTTTTCGGTATGCGGAAACAAAGGCATTTTCGGCATTGTCGAAATAATTCAACATACCTTGATGAACAGGCAAACCTGCACGTAAAATAGTAGCAATTACCGGCTGGTCTTTTAAAACGGGTGTTGGAGCTATGCCGAGAGGTGTAACAATATCGCGAACAACAAAATCAAGTTCTTTGCTGATTTCGTATGCCATAATCTCTCCCAATCGTTCTAGGTTACGGCGAAAACGCATGCTGTCTTTTTGAATCGTTGAATCGCGGAGCTCGCTAATAAATACGTTTACCAATGAGTTTTCTAAATTCAAAATCCGTGACATGGTTTTAAGGTTTGAGCCAACGCATGTAAAATGGCAGGCGATTAAGTTTCAAATGTACGTACTTCGTTTCAATGCTCCCAAAACTCATGTA
The DNA here is from genome assembly GCA_040402915.1 of Flavobacteriales bacterium. Lineage (GTDB taxonomy): Bacteria > Bacteroidota > Bacteroidia > M30B66 > M30B66 > CALQRR01. The sequence continues at coordinate 9,162 of JBBALS010000037.1, read as the reverse complement.
AAATCGTGCAAGCCCCTCCTGATCAGAGCCCTCGAAATCAAAAACATCAATTTCACTCGGCGCTTGTTGCATGTAATGATGAATTAGTGCTGGCAATGCACCACTTTCTTTGCCTTCTGGACTATTACAGGAAAAAATAAAGGTCGCCCGATTTTTCCATTCGGTTATAAATGCACCTGCTATGAGTTCACCGAAATTATTATAAGCTCCAATGGATATTCCCAATTTTCTGAGCATACACACATTGTAAATACGATCGAGAATATTGTAATGGCTTATTTTCCATCCAGAAATTTCTTTTTCCTTGTAATCTTGAAAAAGTTTAATCATCTGACGAATCGACGCATTGCTAAAATGCACTTTTGCTTTTTCTGCTTTCTTGATATTGCGTTGTGTGTTTTCGCTGAATTCAGATAAGATGTTTTGCCTATCCTGAGGCAATCTCTTTATGCAATTTGTCCGAGTTCGGATTTCGAATTCAGGCAAAGAAGGACTTGAGTTTTCTGCATTCATCTGATATTCTATAAGTTGAATGTTAGAAGATAAATGCTTAAGAAAATGATCGCTTAATTCGCTTGTAAATGGACCAGGTCCAAAAATACCCAATTGTTGAACAAATACTGGTGTGGGCAAATAATGAAAGCCGATTTTCTTTTTTATTGGCAAGGGCATCATCCACGAATAATCCTCCGAAACCAAAGCATCCCAATTATCGCCAGTTACGGCATCCAAATAAAAGCTTTTACCATAAATAAGTCCATTGCTACTTTCAAGCAACTTCTTGTCCCAAAGCACTTTGTTTATCTGAGCATTTTTCAGATATTTCAATTCAGGTAAGTCCGTTTCGTTCATTCAATTGCTTTTACGATCATATCTTCGTACACTTTTTTCCATCCTTTCCAGCGCGAATTTTCTGCAAAAGATTCGTTGTGCCAAACGGAAATGAACTCTCCTTTTACATTTTTTACTTCTTCGATCAGCGGATTTATTATGTCTGCAGCGGCATCGGGAGAAATATTCATATAATCGCGTAATGTTCCATCCATGATTGCAAATGGATGAAGACGCAAGGCGGTTTCAATTTCGAGGTCAAGATCGTAAAAAAAGTATGGAAAACAAATACTTGCACGAAATCCTGGTTGATCAGGATAGCCCATCGTGTAATCGTCGGTAATGTCGTTCTCTATAAGGCGTTGATAAGTTTCGGGTAGACTTAGGCGAAGAAAATGTTGTCGACTTAAATGAATTTCTTGGTGAAGAATAAATGCTAAACGTGCAATTTCATTGTGTAATTTTTGAGGTTGATTATTAGAGGCATAGGATGGATGGATGCCAACATCTCCAAAATCGCCCAAGTATTTAATGAGCGATTGCATGTGTTTGTTTTGATGAGGCACATTTTTATCGAACGTTGCGTAATCTCCCAATAAGATGAAAAAGATGGGCTTGAGTTGGTAGCTTTCAATTAGTTCAATCTGATATTCGTAGGTATCGTAAGGGTCGTTTGCTAAATGAAAAACGGCTTTGAAACGTTGAAGAAAGCTCTCGAAATTCAAATGAACTAAATCTGCCAACATGCCTCCTCCTATGCGAATAAACCCTTTGTGCCGGAATGCCCAAGCATTATCGATATCGATGGTTGGACGAAATGAATAGTGTCTCTCTTTGGTTAATTGCTTCCCAAATTTCGATTCTATGATCTGGAGAATTTCATTTGCCCAGTGATTTACAACCGGTTTTTGTAGGAAACCATGCAAATAAGCCAGACTTTGTTTCGATTCGAAGCGTCCATGATTATCCCGCATGTGCGGTAAATATTCTTCGTAACGACTCACTAAGAAAAATGCTGCTGCAAATGGATCGAAAGGAAGTGCCGAATTTCGAATCGTTGGATAAAACACTTTGTTACCATTCCAGGTCAAGAAAACGGGCTCCTGAACCACAATGCCGTTTTCGAACAGCAATTCGGTGGCGAAGAAAAAGGGTTCATCGGCAATGACCTGACGGCTGTATGAAATTCGCGCACCTTTCCAAGCTTGAAACACGGCTTTGTCATTTGTCAATTCGTGTTTCATCCCCAAAATATCTCCAAAAATAAGTTTGAAAATGTACTTATTTCTCGAGGTAATTCTTTGCGTGTATATCAATAACATTTTCCGGAATTAGAGATCAAGCTTGGAGGTTTTTATACATTTCATTTAAGATAAAATGTGCCGCTTTTCCATCTCCAAATAAAGTTGGAAAATGAAGTACGTTCGATTTATTCATATAATATTCAAACGCCGCACGAATTTTCAGTGGATCAGCATCGCAAATTTGTGCTGTACCATTCTGAACCAATTCAACCCATTCGGTTTCGGGACGTAAAATAATGCAGGGTTTTTCGAAAAAATACGCTTCTTTTTGCACTCCACCTGAATCGGTAATAACCATTTCTGCTTTTTGTTCAAGGACAATCATCTCCAAGAATGAGGCGGGTTCAATCAATTCCAACCAACCACGTTTCAATTGTTCTTGAAGTGCCGGATTCAATAAATCATTGAGCATTTTTCGAGTGCGAGGATGCAAGGGCAATAAGATGCGAACTCCCGATTCTTCCGCTAAATCCATTAGCACACCAAAAAGGGCATTGAGTCGCTCGGGTTCATCGGTATTGTTGTTCCGGTGAATGGTTGCTAAAATAAACGGACGAGTTTCTAGGTCTAAACGCTCCGTTATGGTTGTTTTAGATTCAGCAACCTTTGAAAAATAAAGGCTGTTGTCGTACATCAAATCACCACATTGAAAAATACCCGGTTGGTTTGCTGTGAATGGCGCTGTCGATTCTTTGAATCCTTCGTTTAGTAAATTTGTAAAACCTGTTGGAGTTGGAGAGAAAAGCAACGTGGATACATGATCGCACAAAATACGGTTCACTTCTTCGGGCATTTTTTTATTGAACGAACGCAATCCTGCTTCAATATGCACAATGGGAACATGTATTTTTGATCCCGCAATAGCCGCAGCAAGTGTTGAATTAGTATCGCCGTAAACAACTAAAAAATCAGGCTTTTCGGAAAGCAAAATATCTTCAATTCCTGAAATGATACTTGCCGTTTGCTTGCCATGCGAACCCGAACCAACTCCCAGATTGCAATTGGGCTGCGGGATTCCAAGTTCGCCAAAGAAAACATCCGACATATTGGGATCGTAATGTTGCCCGGTATGCACGATAATCTCCTCGATTGGTTGCGGAAATTCTCTTACAGCACGACTTAAAGCAGCCGCTTTTATAATCTGAGGTCTCGCCCCAATGATGGTCACAATTTTCATAAGGGCATAAAAATAGAAAAAAGCACGTTCAAATGAATCGTTAGTTTTGGCTAAGATTCTGTACTTTTAGCAATTCAACCCTATGAAAAATTGGTTTTTTAAAGTTATCGTATCTTCAATTGCTGTTTTGATAACTGCATATTTACTTCCTAATGTGGAAGTTGTTTCTTGGCAAGCGGCTGTAATGCTAGCCATTTTACTTTCATTTCTCAACGCATTCATCAAACCCATCCTTGTAATCTTAACACTTCCGGTTACCATTTTTAGTCTTGGTTTATTTCTGTTGGTAATAAATGCAGGTATTATTTTAATTGCCGATTATTTACTGGATGAATTTCAAGTGAAAGGTTTTTTTTGGGCTTTGATTTTCAGTCTCATTTTATCGGTGGTAAACTCGGTGCTCGAAGGAATATTGGGAACAAACACGAAAGAAAAAGAAGATGAATAATTCTCTTCCGGATACAAGTTTACCTTTAAACATTTTAATGGGTGCCGTTGAACACGCTTCTTCGGTTGTTATGATTACAAGTTTCTCCGAAGATGAAGTTAATAAGAAACTTCGTATCGATTATGTAAATCGTGCTTTTAGCGCATTAACAGAATATAAACGTTCCAAAATTTATGGATTAGATCCATTGGATTGCTTTAGCGTTGCAGATCCTCGAAACGAACGCAATGGATTTAAAGCTGCCCTTTTCGCTGGAAAAACCATACAGCCGGAATTGGAAGTTTTAACACGAGGAGGTCATCGGTTTTGGGTGAATTTTTTGATTGCTTCTTTTACCGAAAATGACCGAGTGTATCAGGTTTGGACGCAACAAAATCTCACAAATCCACAACAAATTAATCTCATTGCAAAAGAAAACATTGAGTTTCTTTCGAACGTTTTTAAAGAGAGTAACGAACTTATTTTTAGTCTCTCGTCAGATGAAAATTTCATTTATGTAAACCCTTCCTTTTCCCATACTTGTGGCATTTCTGAGGAGAAATTGCTTCAATTGAAATTGCACGATGTATTGAATCAATTGCTCGATGATGCTGACGATTATACAGAAGCATTTCGATCGGCTTGGCAAGGTATTCCTCAACAGTTTATAGGTACGTTCAAACAAACGAAAGGGAATGTCACTTGGTTTCGGTTTACGGTAACTCCTATGATGGCTTCTGGACATGTGGTGGGTGTTTATGCAAGTGGTTTCGACGTAACCGATGAAATTGTTCACAGGCGATTGGATAATTTCGTTGATCAATTATTAGTGCCTTTTGAAAGTAAATCTGATTTGAAGGAGAATTTAACGCAGATGCTGGAAATTATTTGCAAGCGTTATGATTGGGAGTGTGGCGAATGTTGGTTGCCTGATCAGCAACAACGAAAAAATAGATTGTTCGCATATTACTATCCAGAAAGCGATTCATTTCGTGACTTTCTGGCAATCTCATCTACCCTTGAATTAACTAACGAGGAATCGGATTCACTCAGAACGTTTAAAGGGAATGCCTTATCAAACCAAATAAAAAACTTCTTTCTCAATGCCAATTTTCCACGTAAAAATTGGGCCGAAAAAGCGGGTTTAAAAAGCGGATTTTCCTTTCCTATTGTTTGTGATAGTCGTTTGGTTGCATCACTTACTTTTTTTCATGCGGACAAAGAACTCGTTAATGAATCGGAGATTATTCAATTAATTCAACTTTTATCAAATCAATTGGGAATTCGCATTGAACGTAGCCGTTTGGATTACGATTTCAATCAGGTTTTTGAGCTTGTCCCCGACTTTATTTGTTTGTTAGATGTTTCAGGACGTTTTTTCAAAGCCAATCGACACCTTCGTGACATATTAGGAAAAACTTCAGGTGAGCTATCCACTTTGTCTTTCTTCGATTTTGTGGAAGATTCGTATTTGGATATCACACGCGAAGCTCTTCAACGTCTGAAAACGGATTTGAAAGTAAATTGCGAGATTGCATTTATAGTCGATCAATATACACTTACTTTAGAATGGTCGCTTGCCTATAATCCTCAAGATGGAATTATTTATGGCGCTGCAAAAGATGTGTCTTTTCGAAAGAAAATGTTGGAAGAGCTCCGGCATAATAACGATCGTTTTAAATACATTTCGCAAGCAACAAATGATGTCATTTTTGAGTGGGATATTCGTCATAACTCCATTGAATGGGGAGATAATTTCAAACGCTTATTTGGCCACGATATTCAGAATTACAACAACTACGAAGGCTGGAAATCACTTATTCATCCAAGCGATACCGATCGTATTTATAACAGTTTAACCGCTACATTGCATCACGAAGAATCGTTATGGACCGATGAGTTTCGATATCTATGTGCTGATGGTTCATATAAATTCATTTTAAATCGTGGAATTTTTCTTCGCAATTCTAAAGGCGAGGCGATTAAAATGTTGGGTGCAATGCAAGACATTACTGCATTGAAAGAAAGTGAAGAAACGCTGGTGCACTTAAACGATGCCTTGCAGGTTAGGGCAAAGCAATTACAGGGTTTCAATAAGGAATTAGAGCAATTTGCCTACATCGTTTCGCACGATTTACAAGAGCCATTGCGCATGATTTCCAGTTTTATGCAATTGCTTCTTTCGAGCAATGATATTGAGAAAAATGAAAAATCGGAGCAGTATATCAATTTTGCGATTGATGGAGCCATGCGCATGAAACGGCTTATTCAAGATTTACTCACCTATTCGCGTATTGGAACAACCGAAGAAGATTTCTCAACAATCAACACCAATCAAATTGTAGCCGATACGCTAAGTGTTTATCAGCAAGTGATACGCGATAAAAAGGCCGTAATTCATGTCGAACAATTAGATGATATTCGTGGCATTAACTCCTTGATTGGACAAGTTTTCGACAATATAATTTCGAATGCCCTGAAATATTGCGACAAGCCCTACCCCGAAATTTTCATTTCTTCGAGCTGCACAGAAACGCATGTGGTATTTTGCTTTAAAGACAATGGCATTGGCATTGACAGCAGGCATTTCGACACCATTTATGTGCCTTTTAAGCGCCTTCATAATCGAAACGAATATTCTGGAACTGGCATTGGCCTGGCGGTTTGTAAAAAGATTGCCGGAAAACATCTTGGTGATATTTGGGTTGAAAGTATACCGAAACAAGGAAGTAAATTTTACTTTAGCGTAAAACGAACGGTAGTATAGTAGTCCAATTTGATTTGCGGAAATCAAACGATATTCACTTCCCGTTCTAATACAACGCCAAACTTGCTTGCTACATCGTCAACCACATCCTGAGATAATTGCCAGATTTCCTTACCACTAGCATTTCCGTAATTAACCAATACGAGGGCTTGCAAAGCATGGACACCTGCATCACCGCGACGAAATCCTTTCCAACCCGCAGCTTCAATAAGCCATCCAGCAGCCAATTTTGAATGATTTTCATCGGCGGGATATGACACAACTTGTGGATTTATGCTGCGAATATTCTCCACAATTGAATTTTCTACCACCGGATTTTTAAAGAAACTTCCAGCATTTCCAATCACAGCAGGATCTGGTAGTTTGGACTTTCGAATTGCAATGACGGCATTACTCACATCGCGAATACTTGGGTTCTGAATGCCCATCTTTTCTAATTCTTGGGAAATAGCACCGTATGAAGTTTTAATTTGATGATCCTTACTTGAAAGTTTAAATTTTGCTGAAAGTATGATGTATCGGCCTTTTGCTTCGTGTTTGAAAATGCTTTCCCGGTAGCCGAATTTACATTGTTGCGCGTCAAAATCATGTATGCTTCCATCCTGAATATCCATCGCCCGAAGGGAATAAAATGCGTCTTTAATTTCACATCCATACGCACCAATATTTTGCATGGGTGAAGCACCCACACTACCAGGAATTAGTGATAAATTCTCAAGTCCGCCCCAATCGTTTGCAATGCAATGTTGCACAAAGGAATGCCAATTTTCACCTGCCGATACTTCAACCAAAACTTCATTGGAAGAGTATACTTCTGAACGAATTCCTTTTAGATTATTTTGAACCATTAAGCCAGCAAAATCCTGTGTTAGCAGAATATTAGAGCCGCCGCCAAGAATCATCATTTTTAGCGAATTCTTTTCTCGGAATTCCAGTGCAGATAATACATCTTGTGTTGTTTCCGCTTTCGTCCAGAATGAAGTATATGCTTCGATTCCAAATGTTGTATGCGTTTTAAGGGAAATGTGCTGCTGGATATTCATATTCTTTATTCAAGAAATTGGAATCATTTTTTGGAAATGTCAGTAACTGAATGATCAGCTTTTGAAGAATTGGCTACAGTATTTCTTTTCATCAATGCGGCAGTAAGAAAACTCAAAACAGTACCCGCAATTAAATTTCCAAAAAAGGATTTTATGATATATGATGAAGTAGAAAAATACTGTGTCGATTCTTCAATCATTTTCTCTTTATCAACAATCGAAATATTGAGTCCTTCAATCATCACTTTTGAATGTGCTAACATGGTTGAGAAGAATAATGGATTAATTGCCGAAACATAAACAAAAACCATGATTGGACTAATTAAACTCATGATTGATGTTACGACAAAACCTGATTTCAACGCTTGAACAAATGAAATTTTACCAGCGTAGTCGCGATCACGCTTCACTTTCATACTCCAATAAATTCCTGCGATTGGAATCACAATGCAAAGCCAGGTAATAAAAGGATGGTAATCGATGCGGGTTGTATGGAAACCTAAGAAAAATTCCAAAAGAAGCCACAAAAACAAACCTAATGAGAGCAGAATTCCGGTTCGTATTTCAGATTTAAAATTCATCTTGCTTATAATTATTGCCGAAAGATAGGAAAATCGAACGTTCATCTAATTTCCTTCCCTAACTTCGCAGCATGCCACCCAAAATGCGAGTTCTTGTTACATTAAGTAATGATTTGGTCACCGATCAACGTGTCCAAAAGGTTTGCAACTCCTTGGTTGAATGGGGGCACCAGCCAGTTCTTATTGGCCGACAATTGCCTAATAGCTTGCCTTTACCCGATTGGTCGTTTAAGGCAGTTCGCATGAATCTGTTTTTTCGAAGCGGCCCACTTTTTTACGCCGAATTGAACATTCGCTTGTTTTTCAAACTCCTATTCTCCACATGCGATGCCATTCATGCTAACGATCTCGACACTTTGCTGCCAGCATATTTAGTTTCCCGAATTCGCAATAAGCAACTCGTTTACGATACCCACGAGTATTTTACTGAGGTACCAGAGTTGGTTAAACGACCTAAAGTTCAAGCAATTTGGAAACGAATCGAATCCAATATTTTTCCTAGACTTCCCAAAATTGTAACGGTCAATGAATCCATTGCCAGTTTGTATGAGCAAGCATACGGGAAAAAGTTGGAGGTCATGCGAAATATTCCACGAGCCATTCAAATTCAAAAGAAATCTCGATTAGACTTGGGCTTGCCTGAAAAGACATTCATTATTATTCTCCAAGGCAATGGAATTAACATCGATCGTGGTGGGGAAGAAGCGGTTATGATGATGCATCACCTTGAAAATGCACTGCTCTTGATTGCCGGTTCGGGCGATGTAATTCCGGAATTAAAAAAATATGTAATCGAACACCATCTTCAAAACAAAGTAAGGTTCATAAGACGCATGCCTTATGCCGAATTGATTACATACACAGCATGTTCCGACTTAGGATTGGCCCTCGATAAAAACACCAACATCAATTACCGATTCAGTTTGCCGAATAAAGTTTTCGATTATATACATGCTGGTATTCCAATTCTAGCTAGCGATTTAATTGAAGTAAGACGCATTATTGAAGAAAATAAAGTAGGGCTTATTGCTC
>JBBALS010000036.1:0-11374 GCA_040402915.1 Flavobacteriales bacterium | reverse complement strand
GAATTTTAATTAAAAACATTCGATTTGGAATTGAAATTAATTGAATAGATGGCAATTGAAATTAAAATGAGATTATAAGCTCCTGAAATTGGACTTATTAAGGGTGAATAAATTGCCTATAACACCTGTTCATACTAATAAAATGAAACGATTTCGATTCATGAATGCGTAAGATGTAATTCGCTTTTTTGTGCATTAGAATATGTTTTTAAGGAAAGAAAAACTACTTTCGGTTTTGTTAAAAATACAATACCATGAAACGAAGCAAACATTTATTCTATCTTTTGTTCATAACGCTGACAAGCATTACAACGCAGCTTTTTTCGCAATGTCCCAATCAGGCGGTTGTTGATTTGCTCCAACAATCGGGAAATACAATTTCTGTAGGGACAACTTTTCAAGCGCCTTCAGGCAATTCTTTTTACAGTTGGAATTTCGGCGATGGTAATTCTGCATCCGGGCAGTTTGTAGGTCATACTTACAGTCAAGGAGGTGTATTCATCGTTTCCTTAACAATTTACGATTCACTTCAAACCAGCTGGTGTTCTTATGGAATATTAACCGTTCAAATTGTGGATCTATGCAATTTGAATCCCGCTTATACTGTTAGCATTTTAGATAGTGGTTTAGTAAATTTTGGCGGTGTACAATTCCAAAATGCTGTTCTTCCTGTTACCTACAATTGGAACTTTAGCAATGGACAAACGTCAACATCTCAGTCGCCTTCCATCTATTTCAATAATGGTCAACAAGAAGCTTGTTTAACTATTACCGATGCAAATGGGTGTGTGGATTCAACATGTTCCAATTTCATTATTGATAATGCGTGTACGAGTAATTTTCTCACCATGCAACCTTCCATTAATTTGCAGATCTTAACCTTGTATGTTGGAAGTTTCAATAATCAGGCATTGCCTATAAATCTTCACATTGATTTTGGAGATGGTTCAACTCAAGATGCGATTTTAACTTCTACATTCACTTGGTCACATGTATATCCTGTAATTAATTCAAACTATATGCTGTGTATTACAGCAACTGATGCTAACGGTTGTTCTGAAACACTTTGTAATAATGTTGTTGTTTCGTTTTGTGGTAATATGCAATCGCAAATGTCGGTAGCTACAAACGGGTTAACTACAACTGCAACAGCACAGGTAACAGGTGGTTGTAATAATTATTCGTATGCTTGGCAATCGAACGGACAAACTGCGAACACAGCAACAGCAGTTTTTACCTATACACAAGCAGGAACGTATCCCATAGTACTTCAAGTATCGGACGGATGTGGATGTGTGCAAACGATTACTGGAACTGCAGTAATTGTTTGTGGCACAAGTTCGGGACAGCAAGTGCTTATGCAAAACGGCAGTTTGACTTTGTGTAATGTACAATTTTTCGACACCGGTGGAGCAAATGGCCAATACTCGAATAATCAAAATTATACGTTAACACTTTATCCATCCACACCAGGAGCAAAACTCAAAATCGCCTTTAGCAGTATAGACTTAGAAATCAATTACGATTACCTTAGAATTTACAATGGACCTTCTTCAAATAGTCCAATGATTGCCAATTTAAATGGAACGCAATCAAACCTATCTTACACATCAACAAGCTCAGATGGTTCTCTAACACTTAACTTTTTATCCGACGGAACGGTATTGAAAAATGGTTGGGCAGCCCAAATTTCATGTGTCGATTTATCCCTAACTGCAACAGATCAAAACAATGGCACATGGCAATTGAATGCAAACAGCAGTCAAAACTGGACGTCATATTCTTGGACAATTGATGGTGCTCCCGTTTCAAATACCAGCAGTTCATTAAACTATCCTTTAGCACAAGGACAACATCAAGTGTGTGTTACAGTAAGCAATGCATTGGGTTGTTCTGAGCAAGTGTGCACGTCTGTGAATGTGCCTTGTACTTACAATGCTGAATTGGAAACGATTCTGAATGGCAATACCTTAACGGTGAATGTTTTGAATTACGATCCAACACTTTATTATTCCATTCAGTCGGGGCAAAGTTGGGCTCAAATGATTGGAGGTACCGCAACATTAAATTTCATGACAGGCGGAGTTCATCAGGTTTGTGTATATGCCGATGGGCCTTGTTACGATAGTACCTGCGTTCAGGTTGATTTAGGTACTGAGAATACAGATATCATCTCGGGATATGTTTGGGATGATGCCAATGGCAACGGATTGTTTGACACAAATGAAAATCCTTTTGGTTACGTATACGTTCAACTTTGTCAAACCGTTAATCCAAACGATTCTTTGTCTTGTATCTATACTTATACGGATTCATTAGGATATTATTCCTTCAACGTATTTCCTGGTACTTTTGAATTAATTGCATACAATTGGCAAGCGCAGAGTAATTTGTATTTACCAACTTTGCCAGTAAATGCAGGAGGATATGCTTTTACAACAACAGGAGGAACAACCATCACAGGTTTCGACTTTGGCTATCAGAATCAATCAGTTACTATTAATGGAACTGTCTTTTACGATTCAAATAATAATGGGCTTCAAGATGCGGGTGAATTACCTGCTGCATACAAATCTCTTTACATTGGTAACTATTGGGTAAGCACAAATGCCGCAGGATTTTACACAATCAATGTTCCTGTTGGAACGTATACCATTCAGTTGGTTAATCCGGGTAATGGTTATGCGATATCTTTTCCTGCAACACCATTCATGTATCAGGTTCTTGCAAGCACGATGGGCCAAACTTATGGAAACAATAATTTTGGATTATGGGCCGATCCTAGTTTGCAGGATTTATCTGCGTCAATTACCCATATTTCAACAGTAACTCCGGGTTTCCCAGTAATGACATATTTGGGATACTGCAACAATGGAGCTTCGGCAATGTCAGGAACATTTACCTATTACTGGGATGCTCAGTTAGCAATTAATTCGCCGAGTGTGTTTAATCCTGCGCCGAGCAGCTTCAGTGCCGCAAACAATACTGCAAGTTGGAACTTCAGTAATCTCCCTGCCGGTCAATGTGCATATATCTATCAAAATTCGCCTGCACCAACTTCGCTCATATTGGGAACACCGGTGTTTAATACAGTAATTGTTACTCCATTAAACGACAATTATCCATCAAACAACATCGATACATTGCATCAAACTGTTGTTGGTTCTTGGGATCCAAACGATAAGCAAGGAACTCCATCTGGATTTGGAGAAGCTGGAATTATTGCACCAAACACAGAGTTGTCGTATACTATTCGTTTTCAAAATACAGGATCAGCTCCTGCAGTAAATGTTGTTTTAATTGATACAATCAGCAACGAATTTATCCTAGAAAGTATTAGAACGAATGCTTCATCGCATAATTACACCATGCACATTAATTTCGATACACGAGTTGTTCGTTGGACGTTTAATGGCATCATGCTGCCAGATAGTTCATCCAATCAGGCCGGCAGTAATGGATTCGTGAACTTCAGCATTAGTCCAGTTCAGAATCAGCTTGATGGAACTGTGTTGAATAATTTTGCAGATATCTACTTCGATTTCAATTCGCCTGTTAGAACAAATACAACGATACATACCATCGATCGCTTAACGGGGATTTCTGAAAATACGATGAATTCTGATGTAGAGGTGTATCCAAATCCATTTACAAACAGCACGCAGTTCTTAGTCAATACAAAAGATATGTCGCCTGCTCAGGTTCAAATTTTCAATGCATTGGGAGAAAAACTCACCGAATTTAAAGTGGAATCAGGCAAACCAGCTTTATTCAATTCCCTTGATTATGCGGCAGGAATGTATTTTTATAAAGTAAATTCCAAGCTAGGAGTTTCGAGCGGAAAACTGATTATTCGATAAGATATTTGTTTCAACCACAATCCCCGATTTCGTTCAATTTGAATGATTTCGGGGATTTTTTATTCGAAAAAATTTGAATTGTAAAAAGCAAACACCCGAAACAAATCATGTATACGATTCGTTCCGGGTGATGGAGCAATAATTGAAATTGCATAGGTTAAGCAACCTAGAAATCATTTCCTTTCTCACAAATTCAAAACGATGAATTGCTAGTTCAATCCTAAGTCAAAATGCAATTCATGTAATTTTTAAGATGTAAAATCGGTGCTTTATTCCGGAGAAAATAATTCTTTAAAATTCGGCATTAAAAAATCTTTGTTCAATACCTAATTCTAGTGATTTTGAATAACCAGTTAAAACTTATTGTTGCTTGAAAATATTTCTGCAATAAAATTGCTCAAGACGATTTTGAGTCGATATCATTCAGCATTGAAATGTAAAGCTGCTCCACTTTAGTTCTTGCCCAAGGTGTTTTTCTTAGGAATTTTAAACTTGAAGAAACACTCGGGTTTTCAAAGAAACAATTAATGCGAATTCGTTCAGCCAATTGCTCCCAACCATAATGTGCATGTAACTGAATCACAATATTTTCAAGCGAAATACCGTGAAGTGGATTGTTTTTTTGTTCGGACATTAGGGACAATTAACTTCTTTCAAACTAGAACCCAATGCTGTTAAATCAGCTTTCACATTGATGCTATTTTCTTCAGATGTAAAGGATAAAATTTGGTAGAAATACCCTTCCGTTTCGGCAATTGTTACGTTGTAATATATATCGGATTTTGCTTCCTTATCAAAATAAGTCAATTCACTCTGCACGTAATTTACTCCATCTTTTGTCGATGAAACGGGAGCACTTACTTTTCTCTTCTTTTCTGAAATCAAAAAGTCCTTAATAAAGTACTCGTAAAAATCCATAACGGAAGTAAATTTCATTTCGACAATGTCCAATTCCACTTTCGAATCTTCAACCATGAATGTGTAAACATCTTTAGGAAGAGACTTGAATTGAAGAAATGATGCATCGTTTATTCCTGTTGTGCGCGACATATATTCGGGAACTGAAAAACTAACCGTATGCCCAGTTTTTACTGTATTGAAAGATGTTTGAGCGAATGCTGATGTAATGATTATTTGAAAGAATGTTGCAGCGAATAAAAAGTTTTTGATCATGACATTAAATTTGAAAATTATAGATAGCTTGATGCAAAACTAATCCATTTTTGCGCATCTTTAGAACATACAATTGCATTATGCAGCATCGCATCGAAGAAATAAAATCCTATATCAATCACAATGATAATTCACTGGCAGTTAGGCGCATGCTCGATTTGTGCCTCGATACAGGTGACGAATCCTTATTGATTGATGCCATCCAATGGAGTCGTGAATTTCATGCATTTCAGAAGAATGTTTCAATGGAAACCGTTCCTGCAGATTTTCAAGAAAAAGCATTCGTATTTCTGAATAAACTAAATGGACAACATGGAAATGCAAGGCAAGCTCCACAGATTTTGGTTCGTGCAAATAAAGTAAGTAAACGATATTCTGGTAGTAATTTCAGTCTTCATCCAATCAGCATCGATATTAAAACAAGCGATGTTGTTGGAGTTGTGGGTGAAAATGGAAACGGAAAAACAACCTTGCTTCGTTGCCTTGCCGGACAATTGGCTTTGGACGAAGGTGGAATTACATTCGAAAAACTTTCGAATCCCGATCAATACGACATTAAACACCATGTTGCTTTTATTCCTCAGCGTATTCCTCGTTGGTATGGTTTGTTAAGAGATAATTTACATTTCTCTGCATCATTATCGGGCATTACCGGAAAACAAAACGAATTGATGGTCGATTTTATGCTTGAGCGTTTGAACTTAAGCGATTATGCAAACCTCACGTGGGACAAGATTAGCAGCGGTTATCGCACTCGTTTTGAAATTGCACGTGTTCTTTTGCAAAAACCCAGCATTCTCATTCTCGACGAGCCATTAGCGAATCTCGATATCAACGCACAGCAAACCATTTTAACTGATTTGCGGCACATGGCAAAATCGGTGTATCATCCGATGGGAATTATTTTGAGTTCACAGCAATTGCACGAAGTAGAGAAAATTGCAGACACTGTTTTGCTTATCAAGAAAGGTCAGTGCTTGTTTAGAACTGGCGAAACCGAACAAGAAATCGAAGGTGTTGTGCTTGAAATTGAAACACTCGCTAGTCGCGAAGAAATTAATGCAGCCCTGTTGTCGATGCAAGTTGAAATACATTTTAACGGAGGTTTTTACACACTTTTAAGCAGCAATCATTCCGCCGAAGAGCTGCTTAAAACGCTGCTGAACTCATCAGTCAAGTTGAGTTATTTCCGCGATATCACACATTCTACTAAACGTTATTTCAATTCATAAATCAAGCAACTCTATCAGATGAGCACACAAAAACGCCTTTTCTGTCCTGCATTCATAAATCGTATCGACGATTATTTACTCAAGAATGCACCGGAAATTTGGTCAGCACGCACACACTTGGTTTTATACTATGGGTTGATTTTTATGAGTGTATTGGCATTTCTTTCTTTCATTGTGCCTGACGATCCGCGAAGCAATTCGGGAGTCGCTTTTTGGATTGTATTTGTGAGTTTGATTTCCATTATCGGTCTTGTACTTTGGTTGATGTTCTTGCTCCGTTTCAATGTATTTAAACGCTATGGATTAACGAGTGCTTCCAATCGTTTGCGAACGTGGTTGCTGTATTTCACTTCGGTGGGCATCTTGGTTTTCTTTTGTTATGTGCCGCCAATCGTAGAAACCATCCGTGCCAATAGTGCATATTCCGACAATGAGCTGGCTGTTGATTTAAATAAAATGAATTCCCTTATCTGTCAACTTTCGTACGATTCATTACCGCACGATTGGTCAAATGACACTGTTATTGTGGTGAATTCTACAGAAGGACGATATGAAAATGTTGAGGTTATTGGAGATGTGGAAGAAGTCACAACGAGCGCTGCTGTGATGATCGATTCGGCTGTTTCTAATTATAAGCCCGCATTTAGATTGATGGATACAACGGAGTTTACATCGAAGAAATTGGGTTGTGATAGTTTATTAAAACTCAACGACAGTGTTTATGTATTCAGCGAATGTCCAAGTTATGAGTTTATTACCGATCCAGGTTTGAGTAATTATTCGGATGTGAAAATGCTTAGTTCGAGAGATTTGTATTACCAAATTATTCAGCATTATACTAAAAAAGAAGTTTCGCCATTGGTTCAAGAAATGGAAGTTCTCACTAAGAAATATAAATACTACAGCAACGAAGATTATAATTACTACACCGAAACAGAATACAACAACGGCAATTATATACAGGCACGTTTTTTTACAGATAACATAACTCGTTCAATTGAAAATATTTACGAAAGAAAACACAGTTTTGCGCCCAATCAATTAGAATGGCAAATACGTGTTTGGTTTTATATCACTTTTTGTATTTCCTTATTGGTTTTCAATTTCCGCCATTCAACTAAAAAAGCATTTTTTCTGAGCATTTTAACCAGTGTTTTATTGAGCATTTTAACAGGGTTAATTCTTGCATTCTCAAGTGGGAATGAATCTTCCATGTTTGGCAGTTATTTATTTTATTTTGCCCTTTTTGCGTTCTTCTCTTTCGGAACTTTTCAAAACAAAACACGCAACATCGTATCAGGTATTTCGATTAATATTTTTTCTTGGATGTTGTACTTTCTACCCTTGCTTTTAACGTCCATGTATTACGAAGGACAACAAAGTGCATACAACGAATTGGTAAATCCGGATTATAGTTTCGATTATGAAACAATGAAATTGCATCTATTTTACGCTGAAATTATAGGTTTAATTATTTTTATTATTGCAATTCCAACCCTGCTGCATCGCTTCTACCGCCGCTGGTATGCCCTTCCCGAAGAATAATGAAAATCAAAACTTTCCACTTTCCACTTTCCACTTTTATCTTTTACCTTCCAACTTTCCCCTTTCAACTTTATACTTTCCCCTTTCAACTCGTAATTGACAATTCGTAATTGACAATTCGTAATCCGTAATTGATAATTGACCATCTTCGATACACCCATAACTGCATTTCAAGGTCTCGCTCCTAAGAAGATCATACTTCTGAAGAAAAACTGTGAGATAGAAACATTTGGCGATTTGCTGAATTGGTTTCCCTTTCGTTATGTGGATCGTACACGGTTTTATGCAATCAATGAAGTGTCGGAAGATTTGCCCCTGGTTCAAATTATTGGACGATTGGAGAGTATCAAAATGCAAGGTTCTGGGAAAGGCAAAGAACGATTAACGGCAACCTTGCGCGATTCAACTGGGACGATTGAGCTTGTTTGGTTTCAGGGAATTAAATTCGTTCAAGACAAAATTCGACCAGGTATTGATGTGATCGTTTTCGGGAAGCCCACACAATTCAATAATTCATTGAATATGGCGCATCCCGAAGTGGAAGTTTACAGCGCCGAAAAAGCTGCCCTTGCTCCTCGATTGCAGCCGGTTTATAACAGCTCAGAGGCCATGAAACGGGCTTGGTTGGATAGTAAAGGGCAATCACAAATTATTCAACAATTGCTTCAACGTATCGGGAATCAAATTGAAGAAACATTGCCCGAATACCTTATCAAACAACATCATTTAATATCGCTCAAACAGGCATATCAATTTATTCATCAACCCAATAATTCGGAGGAATTGAAAGCCGCCGAAACACGATTGAAGTTTGAAGAATTATTCTTTTTACAATTGCGTTTAATTCGTCAGAATCGCATCAACAAACAATTATTAAAAGGATTTCCATTCGAGATTATTGGCGAGACATTCAATAATTTCTATCACAATCATCTGCCATTTCAATTGACGGGAGCACAAAAAAAGGTGCTCAAAGAAATCCGAGCAGATGTTGCCAAACCCATTCAAATGAATCGATTGGTTCAGGGAGATGTAGGAAGTGGAAAAACCATTGTGGCGTTTATGAGTATGCTCATGGCTATCGATAATGGTTTTCAAGCATGCTTGATGGCTCCAACTGAAATCCTGGCGCAACAGCATTTTTCAGGTCTGAGCGAACTGGCCGAAAAAATTGGAGTGAAAATCCGCTTGCTCACGGGTTCAACAAAGAAGAAAGATCGAACCATTCTTCATCAAGAACTTGAAAGTGGGGAATTGCATATTGTGGTTGGAACGCATGCGCTGCTAGAAGATAAAGTGCTTTTCAAAAATTTGGGTTTTATAGTTATTGACGAACAGCATCGGTTTGGTGTGGCGCAACGTGCAAGACTTTGGGCAAAGAACACGCTTCCTCCGCATGTGCTTATCATGACGGCAACACCCATTCCGCGAACTCTTGCAATGACTCTGTATGGTGATTTAGATATTTCCATAATCGATGAATTGCCTCCGGGAAGAAAACCCATTGTGACAAAGCATCAGTTCGATAAAGATCGTCCGGAAATGCTCAATTTTATTAAAGAGCAGATTCACCTTGGCCGACAAATTTATGTGGTGTATCCGCTCATTGAAGAAAGCGAACAGCTCGACTACAAAAATTTAATGGATGGGTACAATCATTTGCAAGATTGGTTTCCTAGTCCGCAATACCAGTTAAGTATTGTCCATGGTCGATTAAAATCGGCGGATAAAGAGTTTGAAATGCAACGTTTCATTAAGAAACAAACGCAAATCATGGTTGCCACGACGGTTATTGAAGTGGGCGTAAATGTGCCCAATGCGTCTGTTATGATTATTGAAAGTGCCGAACGTTTTGGTTTGTCGCAATTACATCAGTTGCGCGGTAGAGTAGGGCGGGGCGCCGATCAATCGTATTGTTTGTTGATGTCGGGATTCAAACTAAGTACCGAAGCTAAAATCCGTTTGGAAACGATGGTTCGTACCAACGACGGATTTGAAATTGCGGAAGTCGATTTGGAATTACGAGGCCCCGGCGATTTACAAGGCACTCAGCAAAGTGGCGATTTGGATTTGAATATCGCCGATATCAGTAAAGACAATCAACTGCTTGTATATTGTCGTCAGCTGGCGCAATCACTTTTAGATAAAGATCCAGATTTGCTATTGGAAGAGAATCAAAAACTCAATATGCAATTGAGAGTTTTAGAGAAACGGAAGATGGATTGGGGAAGGATTTCCTGAAGATATTATCACCAACATTATCCAATTCACCCAATAAAAAAAACGCCTGTCTCGATGAAGAAACAGGCGTTTGAAAACATTATATTTTAATTACGATAACTGAGCAGAAGCACGTTTACGCGTATTTTCGTCCAAATGGATTTTACGAATACGTAAAGCGTTTGGAGTAATTTCTACATACTCATCTTTCTGAATGTATTCCATTGATTCTTCCAATGAAAATTTGATGGCCGGAGAAATACGCATTTTATCATCCGATCCAGATGCACGCATGTTCGTTAGTTTCTTTTCTTGGGTGATGTTCACCACCATATCGCCTGCTTTGTTTTGCTCGCCAATAATCATTCCTGTGTAAACATCTTCACCTGGATCTACAAAGAAATACCCACGATCTTGCAATTTGTCAATCGCATAAGCAATCGATTTACCTGGATCTTTAGCGATGATAACCCCATTCGTACGTTGAGGAATATCGCCTTTCCATGGCTCATAATCTTTGAAGCGATGTGCCACAATGGCTTCACCAGCCGAAGCCGTAAGCAAGTGGTTACGAAGACCAATAATCCCACGCGCAGGGATTTCAAATTCCAAATGCTGCATGTCTCCTTTCGGTTCCATCACACGCAAATCACCTTTACGTTGACTCACTAACTCGATTACTTTTCCTGAAAATTCTTCCGGAACATCAATCGTTAAAACCTCTACTGGTTCGTGCTTAACACCGTCTACTTCTTTAATGATAACCTGTGGCTGCCCAACTTGCAATTCATAACCTTCGCGACGCATAGTCTCGATTAGGATAGAAAGATGCAAAATTCCACGACCATAAACCAAGAATGAATCAGCCGAGCTGGTGGGCTGAACGCGAAGTGCAAGGTTCTTTTCTAATTCTTTATCTAAACGTTCTTTCAAGTGGCGAGATGTTACAAACTTACCATCCTTCCCATAAAAAGGGGAATTGTTGATGGTGAATAACATACTCATAGTTGGCTCATCCACGTCAATGGGAACAAGTCCTTCGGGGTTTTCAAAATCGGCAATGGTATCACCAATTTCAAATCCTTCAATTCCTGTTAAAGCACAAATATCTCCGGCAATAACCGATTCAACTTTGGCTTTACCCAAACCTTCGAACGTATAAAGTTCGCGAATACGAGATTTTACTACAGATCCATCGCGCTTTACAAGACTAACGGGCATGTTTTCTTTCAATTCACCACGAAGCAAACGACCTACGCAAATTCGTCCAATATATGTGGAGAAATCGAGTGACGTAATCATCATTTGTGGAGTTCCTAAAGCTTGCAATGGAGCAGGAATTTC
>JBBALS010000035.1:0-11407 GCA_040402915.1 Flavobacteriales bacterium | reverse complement strand
ATCCTCGCGGCGAAAAACATGTCTTTCGTTTGTTGCATCATTTTGGTCCTGAAGACACGATTGAATGGTTCCAAAACAGAGGAGTGGCTATAAAAGCGGAAGACGATGGTCGCATGTTTCCTGTTTCGGATTCATCGCAAAGCATCATCGATTGTTTAATGCAGGATGCAGATGATAAAGGTTTGAAAATTTCGATGAATGAAAGCGTCGATAAGATTACCCCAACTGAAATGGGCTTTACCTTATTGACCGATAAACAAACTTTGTCGTGTAACAATTTGCTTATAGCGAGTGGCGGGCATCCAAAAACTGTGGGTTTTCATTGGCTCCAAGAATTGGAATGTGAAATAATTCCTCCAGTTCCAAGCTTATTTACGTTCAATTTACCGAATCATCCTTTGAGTGATTTGATGGGACTTGCGGCAACAGTTCGAGTTCGGATTGAAGGAACGAAACTCGAAGAAATTGGTCCGATGTTAATTACCCATTGGGGATTTAGCGGACCTGCAATATTACGCTGCTCAGCATGGGGAGCAAGAGAATTGGAAGAAAAAGGATACAAGGCAACTATCCGCATTCATTGGCTTCCTGAATTGAATGAAGAAGAAGTTCGCGAATGGTTAGGAAGATTGAGAATTTCATCTGCAAAAAAGCATGTTCATACTCGTATTTTTGATTCATTACAAGCACGATTGTGGGAAGCGATTTGCAAACGTGCCGGAATTTCAGATGAAATGAAATGGGCTGATCTTTCATCAAAAGCATTCAATTCGCTTGTAACGACCTTGTGTGCTGATGCTTATTCGATGCAAGGAAAAACCACCTTCAAAGAAGAGTTTGTAACCTGTGGTGGAGTTTCCTTGAAAGAAATCGATTCTCAAACTTGCATGTCACGAAGAATTCCAGGATTATTTTTTGCCGGTGAAGTATTGGATGTGGACGGAATTACCGGTGGATTCAATTTTCAACATGCTTGGGCAAGTGGCTTTGTTGCTGGGACGGCAGTTGCGAATCGGATTTAAATTGACATTTCTTCAAGAGAAATGAAATAAATTATTGAACTTTTTTGATTTTTATTCGCTGATCATGTCATTTCATTGATTATTCGATAACTAATTTTTGATACTATCATATCAAATCAAAACAATATATTTGTTAAACAAAAATAATTATAATGAGCGCTATTGTTATAAAAGCAGACTACAAAAGCAAAAAAATCTTAAAAGATCTAGCAAAAAAGCTAGGAGCCAATGTATTGAATATGAAAGACGATCAATATGAGGATTTCCTTTTGGGATCGATTATCAATTCAGAAAAAACTGGCGAAGAAGCATCTAGAGAAGAGGTTTTCCAAAAACTTAAAAAGAAATGAAGGTTGGTTTTGACAAGTCATTCATAAAGGCTATTGTCAAAATTAAAAATCCTTTAGTTTTAAAGAGGATTGAGAATATTATTTATTCTTTAGAATCTGCTGAAACTATTGAAAATGTTAGCAACATTAAAAAACTTATTGGTTATACTTCATATTACCGAATTAAAATAGGTGTTTATAGGATTGGCTTCGAACTTATAAATCCTGATGAAATTAGATTAATTACAATTTTGCATAGAAAGGATATCTACAAGAAATTTCATTAATAAAAACAACTAGACAAATACAGAAAAAATGGTAGGCTAATAATAGATTCTCAACTATTATTTTTTGGGTCTAATTCATTGTAAGTTAAACTCGAAGATCCTCAATCTTTGCAACTAATATCTGAGCCATTTTCAAGTTTGATTCGTGCGTCCAACCTGCGATGTGCGGAGTTAAGATGGTTTTATCGCTTTCGATTAGGGCTTTGAGTTGAGCTGGAATTTCGTCGAGCTGCTCAAACGAAAGTGTTTCAAATTCCATCACATCCAAAGCTGCACCCAATACTTTACCACGTCCTAAGGCATCAACCAAATCGGCGGTTTTCAAACATTTACCGCGCGATGTATTCAAAACATAAATGCTCTTACGAAAGCGATTGATAAAATCGGTATTCACCAAATAGCGAGTTTCATCGTTCAAAGGAACATGTAAACTCACAATATCTGATTCCTCGAAAACCTTATCCATTGTTGACTCTTCGACATATTCGTTGCCATAACCACTTTTGTATGGATCAACAACTAAAATTTTCACGTCAAAACCACGCAATCGTTTCGCAAAAGCACTTCCGGTATGACCATATCCGATGATGGCAATGGTTTTTCCGTTAAGTTCAAAACCACGATTCTCCTCGCGTTTCCAAATTCCTTCACGTACTTCACGATCAGCTCTCATCAAATTATTAAACAAGGCAAGCAACATCCCCAAAGCTTGTTCGGCAACGGCATTGCAATTTCCTTCGGGTGCATTTAAACAAGCAATACCCAAGGATTCAGCATATTCTTGATCAATGTTTTCCATGCCCGCTCCTACCCGAGCAATAAATTTCAGATTATTTGTAGCATCCAACATCTCCTTATCAAAACGAAAACGGCTACGAATCACAACGCCATCAAATTGATGCATGATTTCCATTGCCATTTTGCGGTCGAGTTTCTCATGGTAAACACATGTATGACCAGCATTCGTGAGAGCTTGTTCTAAAAATGGATGTGCCGTATCGGCAAACAGAATGTTCATGGTGTAAACATAAGCATCTGAAATTTGAAATGAAACAATCAATGAAAACTCTGAATCAAGAATCCAAATGTTCTTGATGCATTTCTATCTTTGCACAAATTCAAAAGGATGCGTAAAAAGATTGTCGCCGGTAACTGGAAAATGAATACCAACTTGCAAGAATCTCTTGCTTTAGCTTCGGAATTAAAAAACCACAAAAGCACAGATTCATCCAAAATGATGGTTGTTTGTCCGCCATTTCCATGGATTATTCCAGTGAAAGAGACACTTAAAGGTTCTGATATTTTCGTGGGTGCGCAAAATTGTTCCGACAAAGAACAAGGTGCTTTTACAGGTGAGGTGTCTGCTAATATGCTTGCTTCTGCAGGTGTTTCTCATGTAATACTTGGACACAGCGAACGCCGCGCTATTTATGGAGAAACGGATGAACAAGTAGCACTGAAAATTAAAGCCGCTTTATTGAAAGGACTTCAGGTTATTTTCTGTTGTGGAGAGACTTTGGAAGAACGCAATACTGGAAATTTGGATAACGTTTTAAAGACTCAGATTGAAGTAGCATTAGGGGAATTAAGTCCGGAAGATTTATCCAACATCATTATTGCTTACGAACCCGTTTGGGCTATCGGAACGGGAGTAACTGCTTCGCCTGAACAAGCGCAGGAAGTCCATGCGTTTATTCGGGCTTTCATCTCCCAAATTTTCATTGATGAAATTGCCAATCAGATGACCATTTTATATGGTGGTAGTTGCAATGCACAAAACGCTTCTATTCTCTTTGCACAAAGCGATATTGATGGTGGATTGATTGGTGGTGCTGCATTAAAATCAGCCGATTTCATAGCTATATTCGAAGCATTGTGAGCGCCGTTTATTTTGAATTTCAATTCCTGACAGGAAAAGATCGTCAGACGAAAGACATCCTAATTTCTGGATTGTCGGACATTGGCTTTGAAAGTTTTATGGACGATGAAACTGGATTTTTGGGATATGTTCAAGAAACCGAATTCAATCAAGGAACATTCGATGAGTTAATTTCTACGTTTCAACATCCAATCAATTTTAAGCAAAACCGCATTGAGCCACAAAACTGGAATGCTGTTTGGGAAGCTCAATTTGACCCAATTCGTATCAATGACCACTGTGTAATTCGAGCGCCTTTTCATCCTGCATTTGAGGATGGAAGTATCGAGTTAATTATTGAACCCAAGATGTCGTTTGGAACAGGTCACCATGCCACCACCCGATTGATGAGTAAAGCATTGATGAATATGTCTGTAGCGGGTAAAAAAGTGATGGACATGGGTTGTGGAACGGGTGTTTTAGGAATCTTAGCGGCTAAACTTCAGGCAGCAGAAGTGAAAGGAATCGATATTGAAGAATGGGCGGTTGAGAATGCCATCGAAAATGCCGGAAGAAATGAAGTTCAAATGCAAATTTCTTTAGGTGGAGCGGAACTATTAATTGAATCGGAAGAATATGATATTTTTCTTGCGAACATCAACCGCAATATTCTCATGCAGGACATGGATTCTTATATCAAATCGATGAAGAAAGGTGCTTCCTTGTTATTAAGTGGCTTTCTTGAACCCGATGTTTCGGCTATTAAAGAAACATGCATTTCGAAAGAATTGAAATTTAGCGAAGAACTTGCAGAAGATACCTGGAGATGTTTGGTTTTCTTCAAATAAATTAAACACAATCCTTCATTTGGGGTTTATCATCGAAAGAAAATAATTGGTTATTGTTATTTTGACAATTACTGAACTATCTTCGCCATCCAATATAAAATTATGAAGCCATTTCTTCTTGCTATAAGTGTGTTTTTATGCACTCAATTATCTGCTTTCAACGTTACTTTTCGTTTAAACATGAATGGGCTTTCTGGATTTACAAGGCCTGAAGTGAATGGATCGTTTAACGGCTGGTGTGGAAACTGCAACTCAATGAACGATAGCAATGCGGATGGTATTTGGGAAACAACCATTTCATTAAATGCGGGTTCATACGAATACAAATTCTCTTTTGACAGCTGGACCGGACAAGAAAATGTATCGGATGCAGGAGCGTGTATTATTACTTCTGGAACTTTTAGCAACCGAACGTTAACAGTTCAATCGGATATGGTTTTGAACGTTGCCTGCTGGGGATTATGTGGCGATTGTTTGCCCGAAAATAATGAAACTTGGTCGATGGTTTGGTCGGATGAGTTTGATGGTAGCGCTTTAAATCAGCAAGTGTGGGTTCACGATATTGGAAACGGAAATGGAGGTTGGGGAAACAACGAATTACAATATTATACCAACAGTCCTAGCAACATTGAAGTAAGTAATGGAAGTTTGAAAATAACTGCTCGTCAAGAAAATTTAAATGGAAGTAATTACACATCCTCAAGAATTATTACCAATAATTTGATGGAATTTAAATATGGAAAGATTGAATCGAGCATAAAAGTTCCTGTTGGACAAGGAATTTGGCCAGCATTCTGGATGTTGGGTGCAAATTTCGAAACAGCAAGTTGGCCGCAATGTGGTGAGATCGATATTATGGAGCACATCAACAACGAAAGTGTTACCAACGGAACAATGCATTGGAATTACAATTCAAGCCATGCTTACAAAGGAAGTGCTGCGCCATTCGATGAAAATGCATTTCATGTATATGGCCTTATTTGGGATTCGACGAGTGCTACATTTACATTAGACGGACATGCGTATTATAAATTTCCTTTTGCTGATGGTAATAACACAGCACCCATTTTTCAGAAATCGTTTTTTCTTTTATTGAATGTTGCAGTTGGAGGAAATTGGCCAGGAAATCCTGATGGAAGTGCTACGTTTCCTGCAAGTATGGAAGTTGATTACATTCGAATTTATAACAATGATGTAACCGGCATTTCTGAAAATATGGAGAATCCTTCAACGCTTATTTATCCTAATCCATTTGATGATCAATTCAGCATTTCTAATTTGGCAAATGGATCTGATTGGGATGTTCGCGTGAGCAACTGTCTTGGACAAGTTGTGACTCAACAAAAAGTAACGAGTTTAAATAATTCAATCGATTCTAAAAACTGGAACCAAGGAGTTTACTTTGTGACTTTAGTTTCGAAAGAAAACAAACAAATTAATCTCAAGGTGATTAAGAAATAGAATTAACCTGAAATTAAAATCCACTAATCAAATCGGATTAAAAACTCATGGGATTGGGGCAATTTTCTTGATAGAAAGGTAAATCGATTTTGCTACAAACTCCCGGATAATCGCCTAAATTCCCTTGTAAATCGCGAATAAGTTGAAAGTGCAAATGAGCAGGCCAATTTCCGTTTTCGTGCCAAGCTCCTAATTTACCTATTTGCTCACCTTGTTTGATTAGACTCCCAACTCGAGCATTGGTAATGCTTTCGTGAGAAAGGTGGCCATACAAGCTGTAAAGTTTTGAGTTGTTGAATTGATGTTCGAGAATGATTGTTCCGCCATAATCGCCATAGGCATTGTTGATTGCAGCGCTGTGAATAATGCCATCTGCATAAGCAAAAACTTCGGTTCCAGCATTCATCCAAATATCAACGCCCAGGTGCATACAGCGTGGCTCATCGGCATTTTCGTAATGTGAACTTCGCCGGTAAATCACACGTTCTTCCAAATAACCACCTATTCCACAATTTCCTCCCATGATTGAAATTTCGTCTTCAATAAACTGTTCAAACTGCTGACGATTATCTAAATCGATTTCTTTTAAACGTAGATTTTCTGACGAAAAATCGAGTTGAACAGGAACAATATCCTGATAAGAATTTTTAAAAAGAGTGTGTATGAGTTTCATCATGCATCTATAAATTCCCAAGCCGAACGGTAGGCGCCGGTTTGTTCGCAATGATCAATCAGTGCTTTGTAAAAAGAATCGTTTCCAAGGGTTGCGCTATCACCAATCAAGACGAGTTTTTTTCTTGCGCGTGTCATGGCCACATTCATTCTTCGATAATCTTGCAAAAATCCAATTTCGTTGCGGTCGTTACTTCTTACCAATGAAACATAAATAGCATCGCGTTCCTGACCTTGATACGAGTCGATGGTTTGCACTTCGATTTTGATGTGGGAATCAAGCAACTCTTTATGCTCTTCAAATTGCTCCAACAACTCCCCTACTTGTCCACGATATGGCGAAATTACACCAATGCTCACATTTCTACTTTGCAGTGAATCGGAAAGTGCTACAATGCGTTTCCATAACAAACGAGCTTCTTCTGGATTGGTCAAGCTTTGGGTTTCGGGATTCTGGACTTCTTCCCAGCCCAATCCAGCGGTATCAATAAATTCAATAACGGGTTCATCGCCCAAACTCCAATCCGAAACAGTTTCATGCGCTTGCAATCGACCTTGGTAAAACCACTGATTCGAAAAAGCCATGATTTGCTGATGCATTCTGTACTGCTTATTCAACAGGTGCGTTGGGAGTTTATCGATGGCTTTTTCCATCAAAGTAATAGTCAATCCTTCACGCGCGGCTTCTTGCGATTTTACCGTTGGTGGCAATTGATGCGGATCGCCAGCTAAAACAACACGATCGGCCTTCACAATGGGAATCCAACAAGCAGGTTCAGGCGACTGTGCTGCTTCATCGATAAAGACCGTCGAAAATGTTTTTTTTTCGAGCAGATG
Organism: Flavobacteriales bacterium; assembly: GCA_040402915.1. Lineage (GTDB taxonomy): Bacteria > Bacteroidota > Bacteroidia > M30B66 > M30B66 > CALQRR01. The sequence continues at coordinate 4,093 of JBBALS010000035.1, read as the reverse complement.
ATGATTCGCGCCAACCAAGGTACAGGTTATGATTTGGGCAGAATCGACGCAGGTTTCCAAGATGTATTGTTCCAGTTTCCGCGATTCCGATGCAATGGATTTAGCTTCCGAAAGAATCAGTTTACGTTGTTCACGTTCGGAATGTCCAAATTGTCGTTTGTATTTTCCTGCCATACGGCGCAATTCAGCAGCACGTTTTCGGTACTCGCGAATGTCGTTGTATAAGGGATGTTTTCGCAATTGGCCTTCCAAAGTGGATGATTCCAGAAGTTCGTTAATGCGCGCTACATTGCCTATGCGAAGCACGTTCAATCCAACTTCGAGCGACTTCATCGTTAACCAATCTGCAGCGGCATTACTTGGAGCGGTCATCAAAACTTGTTCGCCTTGTTCAGCAAGCAATTTCGCAGCAGCAATCAAGGTGGTTGTTTTGCCCGTTCCAGGAGGTCCATGCACCAAACACACATCCTCCGAATTCAAAATCATTTGCACTGCATCCTGTTGAGATTCGTTGAGATGATTGGGCAATTCGGGTATTTCTTGATCGATCAAACAACCAGCTTCCCGATGAAACAGCAATACATCGCGCAATTCGGTCAAGCGGCAATTCTTTGCATTGGCGACACGTTTCAAGGCAATTTCTTGTTCACGGTAGGCATTTTCATCGGGCATTAATACAATCCCCAACTTCCCAAATTCAAGAATTTCGGGTGTTTCGTCGGTAAAGAAAATGACTTTTACCTGATCAGCATTCACAAACTGAGTAACACCTTTACACGCATCGGGACCATCGAAATCGGAAGAAAAAACCAAGACTGATTTACCGCCCGAAAACTGATGCGCCTTCTCTTTCTGACGCGTTCGTTCAAAAATCACAAAGGGATAATCGCCAAAGCCATAACCAGTTTCAACAATTTTTAAGGGATGCCAGCAAATGCCCATTTCAACACGATGTTGAACGGTTGTACCTTTCATCAGTTGCTCAAACTGACGAGTCTCTTCGGCTTTTTCAAGCTGCAATAAATGTCCTAATTTCTCGAAATACTCCTCGGTGTTCATTGGAGCGCAAGGTAGGAGAAATGTAGAAAATTTGAATTTGGAAATCTGAAAGCAATAGTTTAATACCTGAAGAAAATTTAAAAAACAACTGATATTATTTTTGATATTACGATCATAGTAGATCTTCTTATATTTGATTTATGAAAATAGTACTTCAGTACCTCAGCGATAGTAATGGAGAAACTACCGCTGTTCAGATATCATTATTAGAATGGCAAAGAATTATTGCTAAGATTAAGAAACTCGAACAATCCTTAAAGATTAAATCGGATTTAAAGGAAGCATTTGAGCAAGTTGATAGTTTGAGAAAATCGAAAAAGAAAAAAGAAACACTAATTGAATTTCTAAATGAGTTATAGTGTTATTCCTATTGAACGATTTAAGAAAGAAGCGGAAAGAATTTTTAAGAAATACCCATCACACAAGAAAACCATCTATTTGTATTAAATTTTTAAATGATGATTATTAAGAAGCAATTGACTTTGACTCTTGAAAAGTTTCCAGAGCAGTTTTCTTTGGAGGAACTAATTGACAAGCTTATCCTTCTTGACAAAATTGAACGAGGGAATATTCAGTCTGAAAACAACGAAGTTATCAATGAGGAAGAACTTGAAAATGAAATGCAAAAATGGTTCAAGTAAAATGGACAAAACTTTCTGTTGAAAATCTCAAAGGAATCTTTGATTATATCTCAAGAGATTCTATAAAATATGCCAAAATAGAAATTATCAAATTGAAGCTAAGAACGAATATCCTTAAAACACATCCTTATGCAGTCAAAGGAGTTCCTGAAATTGAGAATGAAGTATATCGAGAACTTATAGAAGGAAATTACAGAATTATTTATAAAATCGTTGACGAAAAAACAATTCATATAATTACGATTCATCATACTTCTAGAGATTTATCCGAAAGTCGAATTGAATAACACATGGCTTTGGTCTTTCAACACTTCTTTTAAATTCATGTTGAATTCAAGTGATTTCATTCGATTATCATCAATGCTTCATGCAAGAATTTCGATTAATTGATTCTTATTCAATAGAAGACAATTTCTATCTTGCCATCAAATCTACATTATGGTTATTCGCATTGTGCGATCTACTTTTTATTTAGTCATCACTGCTCTGCTTTACTGGGTCTATACCCACAAAACAGGACCACTACCGCCATTGGGAAAATTCTTTTCGCCCTTTGAAGGTTTTTGGCAGAACGCTGAAAACACCTCTGCGAAGCCACTTGATGCGCTTAAACTCCCCGGATTAAAAGGAACGGCTTCAGTTACCTACGACGACCGACTCGTCCCCCATATTTTTGCAGAAAGCGAGGAAGACCTTTATTACTTGCAGGGCTATGTAACAGCATCGCAGCGACTTTGGCAAATGGATATGCAAGTGCGCGTTGCAGAAGGTAGACTGAGTGAAATTATCGGAGAAAAGCTTGTTCAAAAAGACATCGAAGCGCGTCGTATCGGATTGAAATTGGGTGCTCAACGATCGCTTGCATTGATGAACCGCGATCCTAAAAGCAAGATGATTGCCGAACGCTATGCTGCTGGCGTGAACGCATACATCAGCACACTAAAACCCAAAGATTATCCACTCGAATACAAACTTCTCGACTTTAAACCGCAAGCCTGGACGCCCTTTAAAACAGCTCTTTTGCTCAAGTACATGGCGAACATGCTCACGGGATATGAAAACGATTTCGAAAATACCAATGCCGTTAAATTGCTTGGCTTCCAAACCTTTAATCAGCTATTCCCAAACTTTCCTGATTCGCTTTTAGATCCTGTAATTCCCATTGGAACCATTTTTCCTTTGCCGAACATTTTGCCCGATTCGCAGCATGTTTCATTTGTTCCTTCAAACGATAAAATGGCTGCTGTGCATTATCCATTCGATCGTCCCGAACCCGATTTAGGAAGTAATAATTGGGCCGTGAGTGGTGCAAAAACAGCCAGTGGAAAACCCATCCTCTGCAACGATCCGCATTTGGGATTGAACCTTCCAAGCATTTGGTTCGAAATTCAATTGCATACACCCACGATGAATGTGTATGGAGCGAGTATTCCGGGTGCACCCTGCGTGATTAGTGGCTTTAACGAAAATATCGCTTGGGGAATTACCAATGCAGCCATGGATGTGAAAGATTGGTACACCATCGAATTCCGCGATTCCAAACGAGCAGAATATTTGTACGATGGCAATTGGAAAAAATCCGAATCGGTGGTGGAACGTTTTTATGTTCGGGATGGAGATGTTGTTTATGATACCATCATCCATACTTTACATGGCCCAGTTGCCTTCGACAAGAAATTTAACAAGGGAATTGAAACCGAAAATCGGGCTTTACGCTGGACCGCTCATGATCCAAGCAACGAGCTTTTGGCATTTTATAAATTGAATTCGAGTGCCAATTACGATGAATACGTTTCGGCCATTTCTAATTACCGTTGCCCGGGACAAAATTTCGTATTTGCTTCCGCAACCGGAGATATCGCCATTTGGCAACAAGGCAAATTTGTGAATCGCTTACCTGAACAAGGTCGTTTTGTGATGGATGGCTCTATATCAGCAACGCAATGGCGAGGATTCATACCTCAACAACATAATCCACATACATTAAATCCTGAACGCGGCTGGGTGAGTTCAGCGAACCAACATCCAACCGACGAAACCTATCCTTATTACTTTACGGGAATATATGAGTACTTCCGAAATCGGAGAATTAATCAGCGTTTGGGAGAATTAACCAATGCGAAAACGATGGTCAAAATGCAGGACATGATGGAATTGCAGAACGATAATTTCAACCTCTATGCTTCCGAGATTTTGCCTACGATGTTATCGCTGTTGAATCCGAATGAAATACGCAGCAATGAACGTTTTGCATTAACGGAATTAAAAGGTTGGAACTATGTTAATGCTCCGGATCTATTGGCTCCACCCTATTTCGAAACCTGGTGGAAACTATTGAATGCCTCCATATGGGATGAATTTGAAGACGATAAACGCTTACTCACAGCACCGGG